>JALZAA010000045.1 GCA_030948625.1 Actinomycetota bacterium | reverse complement strand
GTCTGTGGGCAATGGCCCCCGAGCGTCTGCGCGCGGTCGACGTCGCGACGTTGCCGTACCCGGGCATCGCGACGGACTACAAGCCCCTCTTCGTCGCGCTGCTGGCGGTGGCCGAGGGTGTCGGCATCGTCACTGAGAACATTTTCAGCGGCCGGTTCCGGTACGTCGACGAACTCGTCCGCATGGGTGCGGACGTACGCACCGATGCTCATCACGTGGTCGTGCGGGGCCGCGCCCAACTTTCCGGAGCGCCTGTGCGCGCCCCTGACATCCGGGCCGGGGCCGCGCTGGTCGTCGCGGGCCTCCGGGCCGAGGGCGAGACCACGGTGTTCGGTGCCGAGCACATCGATCGCGGCTACGAGAACTTCGTGGCCAAGCTCGTGGCTGTCGGGGCCGACGTCACCCGCGAGTAACGCGTAACGTCCGGCGCATGTTGCGTCCTGGAAGCTGGTCCAGGCTTGCGGGTGTGAGTCCCGTCCGAGTAATCGCCGGAGAGCTCGGTAGCAGGCCCCGGTTCGTGATCGAGAGGTCGCGTGCTGAGCGGGGCGTCGAAAGCCTCTTCAGGAGGGAGCAAGAACGCGGGCCGCAGCATCAAGCGAATCCTGCAGCCTCGTCAGACGCACAACGGGGGAGCCGAGCCGCTCATGTCACGGCGAAGGCAACACTCAGCGACTGCGGTTCCGGACATCGCCACGCTGGGTCTCTCCGGGGTAGGGGGAGTGGCACGCGTTCACAGTTTGGACCGGAACAGGAGAGGCCCGTCTGTGCAGCCTCGTCAGCAGAGACCGCGCGTATAAGCCAGTGGTGAAGTCGCGCGGAGCACAGCGGGAGTCCGACGGGGTCGTAGTACCGCTGATCGCCGTGCAACACAACGCGGCAGGAGGGAAGGGCCCCGAATTTGGTCACGTCGGCAACGGAGGTAAGCGCGAGGGCATGGCTGGGACCGCCCAGCCCAACTACCTCGACGGGCATATGCCCGTCGCCAAAGTGCGACAACTCCAGAACCGGCTATGGGCTGCGGCCAAGCAGTCTCCGGAACGTCGTTTCCACGCTCTGTATGACCGCATCCACAGGAGTGACGTCCTGTGGGAGGCGTGGGTTCGCGTCAAAGCGAATCGTGGTGCCGCCGGCGTCGATGCACTGACGTTGGCGGCGGTGGAGGAATACGGCATCGAGCGAATGCTCGATGAGCTGTCCGCTGACCTCCAAGCAGGCAAATACCGCCCGTCGGCTGTTCGGCGGGTGGAGATCCCCAAGCCCGATGGCACCAAACGGCCACTGGGCATCCCCACCGTGCGCGATCGAGTGGCCCAACAGGCAGCCAAGATCGTCCTCGAACCCATTTTCGAGGCCGACTTCTTGGCGGTGAGCTTCGGGTTCCGCCCGAAGCGCTCGGCCACCGATGCACTGGAGAAGATCCGCACGTCGTTCCCTTTGGGACAGCGTTTCGTCTTCGAGGCCGACATCCGCGACTTCTTCGGCTCCATCGACCACGACCGATTGCTGGTCGAGGTCGAACGGCGCGTTTCGGACCGGCGGGTGCTCAAGTTGTTACGCCATTGGCTTCGTGCCGGAGTGTTGGACAACGGGGTGTTCACCGAGACGGTCACGGGCACACCTCAGGGCGGAGTCATCTCCCCGCTTTTGGCCAACATCTACCTGCACGCTTTCGACCGGGCCTGGGCCGAGTCCGGCACCGGGGAACTCGTCCGCTATGCGGACGACTTCGTGGTGTTGTGCTCGACTCCCAGTCAAGCCGAGCAAGCCCATCGCCGAGCCACGGCGATCATGGCGGACCTCGGGTTGCAGCTGCACCCGGACAAGACCCGCGTGGTCGACCTCCGCGAAGGCAGGCAGGGCTTTGACTTCCTCGGGTTCCATCTTCGTGCGCGCATGTCGGGTCGGCTGTGGGAGCAGCGGCACATCATCCGCTACTACCTGCATCGCTGGCCCTCGGAGCGGTCCATGAAGCGAGCCCGAGCGAGGATCAAGGCACTCACCGCTCGAAAGATGGTGGGGTCGGAGTTGAAGCCGCTCATGGAGCGGCTGAACCTGTTCCTCCGGGGATGGGGCAACTACTTCCGCACCGGGAACTCGGCGAACAAGTTCGTCACCATGGATCGCTACGTCGCGTGGCGGCTGAAGCGCTTGCTCATCAAGAAGCGCGGTCGCAACCTGCGTGCCGGTCAAGCGAACCGATGGACGCCGGGCTGGTTCCGTGACCAGGGCCTGCATCAACTCATGGGCACGATCCGCTATCCGAAGGCTGCGTAACCATGTCAAGAAGACCATCTACAAGCCGTGTGCGGGAAAACCGCACGCACGGATTGAAAGGGGAATGGGGAACCGGGCACGCAAGTGCACCGCGCCCCTGACTACCAATGCGACGCGCCCGCCCGTGGCCCCTCATCGCGTTCTTCGCGTGGACCGTTTTCGTCTGGGCGGGTCGTATTCGCAACGGCGGCTCGGTCGTGCTGGCGGCGTCGTTCCTCCTCCTTGCCGCCGTCGCGATCTGGCGCGGCGGCCGATGGATCACCGCGCTGGCCGTCTGGACGATCGGGGTGTGGGCGGTGCGCACGCCGTACATCCTCATGCACGACCATCCCGCCGGGTTCAAGGTCGTGCACACGGTGCTCGCCGCGATCTCGATCGCGCTGGCGATCTCAGCCCAGCGTCACGTCCAACGCGAGCGTGAGGCAGCGGCAACCCCCGCCCGCCTTTAGGAACTCGTCCACCGCCGACTCGACAACGGAGAAACCCCACGCCTCGAGTTGACGG
>JALZAA010000035.1 GCA_030948625.1 Actinomycetota bacterium | reverse complement strand
TCTGCCGGATCCGCTGCTCCCACTGGCAGCCCGTCCGAACCAGGCCGCCGTCTTCGTCGACTTCGACGGGTCGATCTCCGAGATCGTCGAGGATCCGGGCGCCGCGCGCGTGATGCCTGCAGCCCGCGCCGCGCTCACCATGTTGACCGGCCGTTTCGCGCGGGTGGCCGTCGTGAGCGGACGCCCGATCGAGTTCCTGGCACGCGCCGTCGACGTGCCGGGAATCACCCTCGTCGGCCAGTACGGATTGGAGCGAATGGTCGATGGACAGGTCGTCGTCGACCGGCGCGCCGAGCCTTATCTCCCGGCGGTGGCCGCCGCAGCCGATGACGCCGAGCGTGAGCTCCCCGGCCTGACGATCGAGCGCAAGGGCGGCGTCGCGGTGACCGTGCATTGGCGCACGGCGCCCGAGCGTGAGGGGGATGCCGTCGCGGCCGTCGAGGGCATCGCTCGTCGCCATGGGCTCGCCGTGTACGAGACGCGCAAGGCACGGGAGCTGCGTCCTCCGGTGCCGATCGACAAGGGGACCGCCGTCGAGTCGCTGCTCGACGGGATTGCCGCCGCCTGCTTTGCCGGGGACGACCTCGGCGACGTGCAGGCCTTCCGGGCGCTGGCGCGGGCAGTCGACGAGGGCCGGCTCGAGCACGCCGTCCGCATCGCCGTCGGTTCGCCGGAGGCCCCGGTCGACGTGGTGGAGCTGGCCGACCTCGTCGTCGAAGGCCCGGCCGGCCTGGTCGTGCTGCTCGAGGAGCTTGCGATCGCGACTAGCGGCACGCCACGTTGATCAGCTCCTGCAGCCAACCCGCGGGCGTGACGGCGGCGGCGAGGTCGTGCAGTCGCGAGGCCTGCGCGTGCCGGGCGTCGTCGGGCATGACGAGCGCCTCGTGCAGTGCGCCGGCGGTCTGGTCGAGGTCGTAGGGGTGCACGGCGAGCACCGCCGGTTGCAGCTCGTCGAAGGCGCCCGCCTCGGTCGAGAGGCACACGACGCCGTCGCGGCGATTGACGAGCGGCCCCTCCTTTGCGACGAGGTTCAGCCCGTCCTTGATCGGGTTGACGAGCAACGCGTCGTAGCGCTGGTAGCCCGCCACGCTGCGGGGAAAGTCGTCGCGCATGTCCATGAGCACGGGCTCCCAATCCCCCCGCGCCCAGCGGTCGTTGACGCGCGCTGCCGCCTGCTCGACTTCTTGGCGGTACGCCTGATACTCGGGCAGGCTCTCTCGAGACGCGTTGAGCATGGCCGCGAACACCACCCGCTCGCGCCATTCGGGGTGCTCGTCGAGAAGCCGGTCGAAGGCGAGGAATCCCCGCACGATGTTCTTCGACGGCTCGACACGGTCGCTGCGCAGCACGAGCCGGCGATCACCGATGCGCCCCTCGAGGGCATCGAGGGCGGCGCGCCCGGCGGGTGACTTCGCCGTCTCGTAGAGGTCGGTCGGGTCAGGCCCGAGAGAGAGCGCGAACACCGGAGCACGCGGGTGCTCGGCGCCCAGCACGGTTGCCGCCGACGCCTGGAACGCATCGGCCCAGCGCCGGGTGTGGAACCCCGCCGGGACCGCCGCCATGGATGCGCAGATCGCATGGGCTACGTCGTTGGGTAGCACCCGGATCGAGTTCGGTCCGCAGAACGGCGTGTGCGTGAAGTGGACGACTCGGAGGTCGGGCCGGCGTGCCGCGAGCACTCCGGGCACGAGCGCGAGCTGATAGTCCTGCACCAGCACGACTTCGTCGGCATCCGCAACCTCCGCGACGCGGGTCGCGAACGCGGTGTTCACCGCTACGTACGCGTCCCACGCCTCACGGAACCGTTCGTCGAACAGGGGGCGGCGAGGCAGGTCGAACAGGCCGTGATAGAGGAACCACAGCGTCGCGTTCGAAACGATGTCGTAGTGGAGCCGGTGCTCGCGCGGATCGAGCGTGAGCAGCTGGAGGTCGACGTCGTGCAGTTCGGTCTCGCCCGCGGCCGCCGCGGCGCGGTCGTCGTCACTCATGGCAGCCGCGACCCATGTGACCGGGCCACCGTCGCCGTCGCGGTGGTGGGTGAGGAGTGGGCCGAGCGTCCCGGCGAGGCCGCCTGCGCCGCGCCGGGCGTGAAAGGCGCCACTTTCGTCGCGTTCGAATCTGACCGGGCCGCGATGGGCGACGATGATCACTCTCGCAGGTCCGTCAGGAGGCGCAGCCAATCCTCCAGCTCGCGCGTCGCCACGAAGTTGGCCGACACATGCTCGTGACCCTGCGCGCCCAACGCGTCGGCGCCGACAGGGTCGGCGAGCAAGTCGATGATGCGTGCCGCGCACTGCTCGACCGAGCTCACGAGGTATCCGTCGAAGCCGTCGCGAATCTGGATTGCAATGCCACCGGCGCGGCCGCCGACGACGGGCCGGCCCTTCCAGAGCGCCTCGCTCACGGTGAGGCCGAACCCCTCACGCACCGATTTCTGCACGACGACGTCGGCGACGCGCTGGAAGGCGTTGATCTGCACGTTGCCGACCTGATGGAGGTTCGAGAGCGTGTGGATGTCGGGATCGCCGGCCCGCTCCTCCTGCACCTGCTCCCAGACGTGGAAGCCCTCGGGATCGTCGGTCGCCATCGAGCCCGCGAGCAGCAGCTGCGCGTCGGTCACCTTCTCGCGGACGAGGCGGAACGCGCGGATGACACCGACCGGGTCCTTCCACGGGTCGTAACGGCTGACCTGGCACACGATCGGGCGATGCACGTCGATGCCGTACTGGCGGCACAACTCCTCGGCGAACGGCAAGGGCAGCTCGAGGTTCTTGACGGACAGCGGATCGATGGACGGCCACGCCTCCACGACGCGGTCCATCGACAGGGAGTCGGGTGCGAAGTCCTTCAGCGTCCACACCGACGCGTCGTGCATCTCGACGTACGGGCGGAAGAACTCCCACACGGCCGGATTGGCATCCGTGAGGTCGATGTGACACCGCCAGATCCACTTCGCGTCGGACGTGCCGAGCGGTGAGTCGCGCACGAAGCTGCGCAGCGCCAACGGCTGCGGATCGTGAGTGACGATGAAATCCCACTCGCCTTCGAGCCGAATCGCGTTGTCGAGAACGTGCTCGAGGTACACCTGCTGCTTGCGGCTCGACCAGTCGACGTCCGAGCCTTGCAGCGCGTTGTGCACTTCCTTGGTGAGGCTGAAGAACTCGTCACTGCCTCGGATGACCTGCCAGTCGGCGTCGATACCGAGGCTGCGCAACAGCGGGACATGGGTCGCGAGGAGCTCGGCCACGCCCCCGCCGTATGCCGTGGCGTTGATGTGCAGGACACGGGAGCCACGGAGCGGGGCGGCGAGCGCCTCGATGCGCTCGAGTGCCTCGGCCCCCACGATCGCCTCGTAGTCGCCGAGGCTCTTCTCGAGGAGGGGCACACGCTCGGGCACTCAGTGCAATCTATCTACCGTGGCCCTTGCGATCGTGGCTCCCGACAAGTTCCGCGGGTCGCTCACGGCGGCCGAAGCGGCGGACGCGATGGCGGCCGGCGTCGAAGCAGCCGGGTTCGAGTCGCGTCGCGTCCCCCTCGCCGACGGCGGTGAGGGCACGCTCGACGCACTGCTCGCCGCCCGCGGCGGTTCCGTGCGCAGCGCCACCGTGACCGGCCCGCTGGGCGATCCCGTGGAGGCGCAGTGGGCGCTGCTGCCCGACGGGACCGGGATCATCGAGATGGCGCGCGCCAGCGGTCTTCCGCTGGTGCAGGGGCGCAATGACCCGCTCCGCGCGTCGACGCGCGGGACCGGTGAGCTGATCAACGCGGCGTTGCGCGGCGGGGCGCGCCGCGTCGTCGTCGGCGTGGGCGGCAGCGCGACCACGGATGGCGGGCTCGCCGCGGTGGAAGCGCTCGGGTGGTCTCTCTCCGGGCAGGACGTCACCGTCGCCTGCGATGTTTCGACCCCGTTCCTCGAGGCCGCCGCGGTGTACGGACCGCAGAAGGGCGCGACCTCGGCCCAGGTCGAGTTGCTCACGCGCCGTCTCGCCCGTCTCGCGTCGGCGTACCGCGATCGCACCGGCGTCGACGTCACGGTCCTCGAGGGCGGTGGCGCCGCGGGCGGGCTCGCGGGCGGGCTCGCCGCCATCGGCGCCCAGCTCGAGCCCGGGTTCGACGTGGTCGCCCGCGCCGCCGGGCTCGACCGCGGGCTCGAGGGCGCCGATCTCGTCGTCACCGGGGAGGGCCGTCTCGACCGGACGAGCTTCGAAGGCAAGGTCGTCGGGGGCGTGCTCGAGTGGGCGGCAGACGAAGGTGTCGACAACCGCGTCGTCATCGTCGGGCAGGCAACGCCGGAGGGTCGTGACGAGCTGTCGGTGCTCGGCGACGTACAGCTGCTGACGCTCACCGAGCGCGCGTATCAAGCCGGCGAGGCGTTCGCGCGCGCTGCTCTGTTCGTCGAGGAAGCCGCGCTCGAAGCCGGGCGGCGCGCGCTCGAGCGCTCCTGATCAGGCGGTCTGCTCGCGGCCGAACTTGGAGCAGTACTCGGGCACTGTGATCATCGGCGGCCGCTCGCTCACCACTACGGGGACACGCTGGGGCGCAAGCTGATCGTCGTAGCGCACGAGCTCGGCGACGAACGGCGGATCGGTGGAGTCGAGGCCGGCCCGGCGAAGCGCAGTGGCGAGGATCGCAAGTGCCTGCGGCCCCAACTCGTCGAGCGGGCGGTTGCGGTGCTCGCGCACACCGAGGTCGACCTGCGTGACCGACTGGACGCCGAACCGGAACACGACGTCGAGGAGGAGGCCGATCTCGACACCCCAGCCGTCCACGAACGGCACCGTCTCCACGACCGAGCGCCGCGCCGCGTACTCCCCGGAAAGGGGTTGCACGAAGCGGGTCAGGACCGGGAAGAGATAGGAGAGCACCGGACGGGCCATGAGCTCCGTGACGCGACCGCCGCCACGGGGCTCGCCGTGCAATGGACGCCGGTAGTAGCCCTTGACCATGCCGACTTCGGGATCGTTGAGAAGCGGCGCGAGGAGCCGCGCCACGAAGTGAGCGCGGAAGTTGCGGATGTCGGCGTCCACCCAGCACAACAGGTCGCCGTCGGAGACGTACAGCGACTTCCACATCGCGTTGCCCTTGCCGCTCCCCGGCGGGAGATGCGGCAGCACGTCCTCCGCCGCGAACACCCGCGCGCCTTCGGCACTCGCGGCGGCGGCGGTCGCATCGGTCGAGCCGTCGTCGATGACGACGATCTCGTCGACGAGCGGGAGGCGCTCGACGAGCGATTGCCGAATCGTCGCCACGACTCGCCCCACTGTTGCCTCCTCGTCGCGCGCCGGCAGGCACACCGATACGGAGTGACCGTGGCGAGACTTGGCCTCCACCAGCGAGGTGAGAAGCCGAGACTCACGGGACCTGCGCATCGCTCCTCCTCGGCGCACTCGTCGCCGCCGCCGCGCTCAGCCTACGCACGGTGCAGAACCGGCTTTCTCGGCCTGAGGGGGGCGTAGTAACGTCTCCATCCGTACGCGCTCATCAAGAGCGGCTGAGGGACAGGCCCAGTGAAGCCGCGGCAACCAGCGCTCGATCCTCATCGATCGGACGCCAGGTGCCAATGCCTGAACGATGAGTAGCCGATGAGCGGATCTCCGCTCGAGGCGCTCGAGAGCGCGTCGAGAGGGGCGGGCCTACCGCCCCACGGAGGACCGCGAAAGGAGCATCGGCATGTCGTACGTGCAAGGCCTTCGATGTCGGGAGTGCGGCCGCGAGTACGAGGTCGCACCTGTCTTCACCTGCGAGTGGTGCTTCGGCCCGCTCGAAGTCAGCTACGACTACGACGCGATCCGGGCCGCCATCAGCCGGGAGAAGGTCGCCGCGGGCCCGGACACCATCTGGCGATACGCGGACCTGCTCCCCGTCGACTACAGCCGGGCCGTCGACCTCGGCGCCGGCTTCACGCCGCTCGTACGCGCCGATCGCCTGGCGGGGGAGCTCGGCCTCGGCGAAGTGTGGGTGAAGAACGACACGCTGAACCCCACGAACTCGTTCAAGGACCGCGTCGCGTCGGTTGCGCTGTCGAAGGCACTCGAGTTCGGCTTCAAGACGGCCGCGTGCGCGTCGACCGGCAACCTCGCCAACTCCGTGGCGGCGCACGCCGCGCACGCCGGGCTGCGCAGCTTCGTGTTCATCCCCGCCGACCTCGAGCAGGCGAAGGTCGTCACCACGGCGGTGTACGGCGGCAACGTCGTTGCCATCGACGGGAACTACGACGACGTGAACCGTCTCTGCGCGGAGCTTGCCGGCACGCACCGGTGGGCGTTCGTCAACGTCAACGTGCGTCCGTATTACGCGGAGGGCTCCAAGACCTTGGCGTTCGAGACCGCCGAGCAGCTCGGCTGGGAGACGCCCGACCACGTCGTGGTGCCGGTGGCCAGCGGCTCGCTGCTCACCAAGGTGCGCAAGGGGTTCGACGAGCTCCACCGCGTCGGGCTCCTCGACGAGCCCGCCCGCGTTCGGGTGTCGGGCGCGCAGGCCGAGGGGTGCTCACCGGTGGCGACCGCGTTCTTGGAGAGCAGCGACACGATCCGACCCGTGAAGCCGAGCACGATCGCAAAGTCGCTGGCGATCGGCAACCCGGCCGACGGCTATTTCGCGCTCGACGCCGTGCGCCAGACCGGCGGCGGCCTCGCCGCGGTCACCGACGACGAGGTCGTCGAAGGCATTCGGCTCCTTGCCCGGACGGAAGGCATCTTCGCCGAGACCGCCGGCGGCGTGACGATCGCGTCGCTCGCCCGGTTGGCGCGCGAGGGCGTCGTGCGGCCCGACGAGCGGGTCGTGGTGTACATCACCGGCCACGGGCTCAAGACGCTCGACGCGGTCGAGCCCCACGTCGGTCCCAGCGCAATCATCGCCCCGAACCTCGACGCGTTCCACGAGGCGTTCGGGCCCGGTGAGATCGAGGAGTAGGAGTACACCGATGGCGGTCAAAGTTCGGATCCCCACGCAGCTGCGCGAGCTGACCGGCGGTGCGGCCGAGGTCGACGCCGACGGGGCGACGGTGGCCGAGGTGCTGAAGCAGCTCGAGGCCCGTCATCCCGGCTTCGCCGAGCGCCTCTACGACGACCAGGGTCAGCTGCGCCGGTTCGTGAACGTCTTCGTGGCCGACGAGGACATCCGCTTCCTCCAGGGCCTCGACACGCCCGTCACCGAGGGTCAGGTCGTCAGCATCGTCCCCGCCGTCGCCGGCGGATAGCCCGCTCCGGGGTCTTGACCGATTCGCGCCTGCAGGTTAGGCTGCCCTAACTAGCTGACGACCTGTCAGGTCGGTTTCTGGAGGGGAAGCGTGTCAGGACCCCAAATCCTCCTGCTCGGCGCCATCGCCGGGTTCACGATCTTTCTGGGCCTGCCCGTCGGGCGGATTCGCAACCTGTCGATGCCGATGCGCGCGTTCCTCAACGCCGGCGCGGCGGGCATCCTCGTCTTCCTGCTCATCGAGGTGTTCAACCACGGCTTCGACCCGGTCGAGCACGCGGTCGAGGACGGCGAGTGGGCGACCCTGGCGGGGAAGGGCTCGCTGTTCGTGGCGCTGTTCGCGCTCGGCCTCGTCGGGCTCGTCTACTACGACCGCCGACTCACCTCGAGGGCGCCGGACCGCCCGATCGGCCCCGGCGCCGCGACGGCGGCGTCGATCCGGCTGTCCCACGTGCACCGGCTGTCCGAGCCGCAGCGTCTGGCCTTCCTCATCGCCGTCGGCATCGGCCTGCACAACTTCTCCGAAGGGCTCGCGATCGGTCAGTCGGCCGCCAACGACGCGATCAAGCTTGCGCTGCTGCTCGTGATCGGCTTCGGGCTGCACAACGCGACCGAAGGGTTCGGCATCGTCGGCCCGCTCTGCGCCGAGTCCGACCGGCCGAGCTGGGGCTTCCTCGGCGCGATGGGCCTCATCGCCGGCGGCCCCACGTTCCTCGGCACGCTCGTCGGCCAGGCGTGGGTCAGCGACACCCTGCAGATGGCCTTCCTCGCGCTCGCTGCCGGATCGATCCTCTACGTCGTCGTGCAACTCCTGAACGTCGGCTTCCGGCTGGCGCACAAGGAGATGCTCATCTGGGGCCTCCTCGCCGGAGTCGTCCTCGGCTTTGCCACCGACCTGGTCGTGGTCGCCGCGGGGGCGTAGCCGGCAGGCTGCGCGCGCACGTCGGCGTTATGCCGGCGACACCCACATGAGGTCGGCGAGGCGGGCCGGAACGGTGTGCTCGCCGGTGTCGCTCTTGACCCCGACGCCGCCCGCCACGGGTCCGACGACCACGGCCGCGGATCCGGGAACGAGCTGCGCGCTGGCGAGGAAGGTCAGCGCCTCGTCGTCGAGCTCGAGCTTCTCGCTGATGCGCGCCACGCGCATCGCGCCCGCCGCGGCACGGGAAAGTGGTACCGCGTTCCGCGTATCCACCCGGTGCTTGGACCCGGGGATCGGGTTGCCGTGCGGGCACGTCGCCGGATCACCGAGCAGGGCGACGAGCTTCTCCTCGACCTCGGCCGAGATCGCGTGCTCCCACCGGTCGGCCTCCCGATGCACCTTCTCCCACTCGAGGCCGATCACGTCGGTGAGCAGGCGCTCGGCGAGCCGGTGCCGCCGGACGATGGACACAGCGAGCTCGCGCCCCTTGTCGGTGAGCCTCAGCGTGCGGTCGTCGAGCAGCTCGGCGTAGCCCTGCTCGACGAGGCGGTTCACGGTCTCGGAGACAGCCGGGGCGGAGATGCCCAGCCGCTCGACCAGCCGGGCTCGGATGGGCGGGATGCCCTCCTCCTCGATCTCGAGGATCGTCTCGAGGTACTCCTCGGTGGCGTCGTGCAGCTCGGCCATCACCCGAAGGATACGGCGGGGGGCACCGCCCGCCGCCCCGAGTCGGCGCCGGGCGCCCCATTTTCGTTGCGCACCAACTTGCACTCGCACAGGGGGAGTGCCATATGCTGTTAGCACTCGAATCCTAAGAGTGCTAACCACGCTGCCCTCACCAGGAGGGCGCTGCGCCAGGGGGTAACTACGAATGCCGAAGCAGATCGCCTACAGCGAGAACGCCCGCCGGGCCCTCGAGGCGGGGATGAACCGCCTCGCCGACGCCGTCCGGGTCACCATCGGCCCCAAGGGCCGCAACGTCGTGCTCGAGAAGAAGTGGGGGGCTCCCACGATCACGAACGACGGGGTCTCCATCGCCAAGGAGATCGACCTCGAGGACCCGTACGAGAAGGTCGGGGCCGAGCTGGTCAAGGAAGTCGCCAAGAAGACCGACGACGTCGCCGGTGACGGCACCACGACGGCCACCGTGCTCGCGTGGGCGATGGTCCGCGAGGGCCTTCGCAACGTCGCTGCAGGCGCCAACCCGATGGGCCTGAAGAAGGGCATCGAGACGGCCGTCGACACCGCCGTCGACGAGATCCAGAAGGGTGCCATCGAGGTCAAGGCGGATCAGAAGCAGATCGCCAACGTCGCCGCCATCTCGGCCGCGGACCCGGAGATCGGCGGGAAGATCGCCGAGGCGCTCGACAAGGTCGGCACCGACGGCGTGATCACCGTCGAGGAGAGCCAGACGTTCGGCATGGAGCTCGATCTCGTCGAGGGCATGCGGTTCGACAAGGGCTTCATCTCGCCGTACTTCGTCACCGACCCCGAGCGGATGGAAGCGGTCCTGGACGACCCTTACATCCTGCTCGTGAGCCAGAAGATCTCGGCGGTCAAGGACCTGCTGCCGGTACTGGAGAAGGTCATGCAGGGCGGCAAGCCGCTCCTGATCATCGCCGAGGACGTCGAGGGCGAGGCGCTCGCCACGCTGGTGGTGAACAAGATCCGCGGCACGTTCAAGTCGGTCGCGGTGAAGGCGCCCGGCTTCGGTGAGCGGCGCAAGGCCATGCTCGAGGACATCGCGATCCTCACCGGCGGCACCGTCATCGCCGAGGAAGTCGGCCTCAAGCTGGAGAACGTCGGGCCCGAGCTGCTCGGCACCGCTCGGCGCGTCGTCGTCACCAAGGACGAGACGACGATCGTCGAGGGAGGCGGGAGCCAGGACCAGATCCAGGGCCGGATCAACCAGATCAGGGCCGAGATCGAGAACACCGACTCCGACTACGACCGCGAGAAGCTCCAGGAGCGTCTCGCCAAGCTGTCGGGCGGCGTGGCGATCATCAAGGTCGGCGCGGCCACCGAGGTCGAGCTCAAGGAGAAGAAGCACCGCATCGAGGACGCCGTCCAGACCACGAAGGCCGCGGTCGAAGAGGGCGTCGTTCCGGGCGGCGGCGTGGCTCTCGTACGGGCACAGGCCGCGGTGCTCGCCGCGGCCGCCAAGCTCGACGGCGACGACGCCACCGGGGCGAGGATGGTGGCTCGCTCGCTCGAGGAGCCGCTCAAGCAGATTGCGGTGAACGCCGGCTACGAGGGCGGCGTGGTCGTCGAGAAGGTGCGTTCCATGAAGGGCTCCGAGGGCCTGAACGCGGCGACCGGCGAGTACGAGGACCTCGTGAAGGCGGGTGTCATCGACGCTGCCAAGGTGACGCGGTCGGCGCTCCAGAACGCGGCTTCCATCGCGGCGCTGTTCCTCACCACCGAGGCCGTCGTCGCCGACAAGCCCGAAGAGAAGTCCGCGATGCCTGCGGGCGGCGGCATGCCCGACGGCATGGGCGGCATGGGCGGGATGGGCGACTTCTAGATCATCCCCGGTCCACGACCGACGCAAGTGGGGCGCCCTTCGGGGCGCCTCACTCGCGCGGCGATAGCCTCGCCTCGTGGAACCGCTCGTGCCGTCGGAGGGGTGGGGTGTCCTGCACCTCTTCTACAAGGTCGATCACGCCCGCGCCGAGGCCGAGCCGGGCGGCGTCAAACGCGTCGTCGACGCCGTCGCGTCGCTGGAGGCGGACGGTCACCAGGTGCTCGTGTTCGCGGTGCTCGGGCACAAGGCCGAGCTCGGCGTCATGGCGCTCGGTCCCGACGTGGCGCGCCTCCAGGCGTTCCAGCAGGAGCTGACCGCCGCACCGCTCTCGCTGGAGTGGTCGTACGTGTCGCTGACCGAACGCTCGGAGTACACCGACGACGAGGAGCGCGCCCGCCAGCGCCTGTACCCGACGCTGCCGCGCAAGCGCGCCATCTGCTTCTACCCGATGTCGAAGCGACGGGAGCCCGGAGCCAACTGGTACGCGCTGGGTTTCGACCAGCGCAAGGAGCTGATGGGTGGGCACGCGCGCGTCGGCCGCCAATACGCCGGCCGCGTCGTACAGCTCATCACGGGATCGACCGGACTCGACGACTGGGAGTGGGGCGTCACGCTGCTCGCCGACGACCCGACGGCGCTCAAGGAGATCGTCTACGAGATGCGCTTCGACGAGGTGTCGGCGCAGTACGCCGACTTCGGGCCGTTCGTGACGGGCTTGCTCCTCGAGCCGGCCGACGCCCTGGGCCGGGTAGGAATGCCGAGCCGGTGAGCAGCATCAGGCTGTTCGTGTCGTTCCCCGAGGAGCTTGTCGACCGACCGATGGTCTACGAGATCGTCAAGAAGTTCGACGTCGTCCCGAGCATCCGGCGCGCCAACGTCGAAGACCACTCGGGGTGGATGATCCTCGAGATCAACGGTGAGCAGCAGCAGCTCGACGGTGCCATCACGTACTTCGAGGGCCTCGGCTGCTCCGTGAACCGCATGGAAGGCGACGTCCTCGAGAGCTGAGGGCGGCGGCGCCGACGGCTTTGCCGAGCGGCGCCGCAAGGCCGGAGCTTGCGACGGCGCCAAGGAGAGGGGGAACGCTTTGCGCATCCTCGTCACCGCCGTCTTCGAGCAGGTCGTCTATCACTGCGCGTGCATCGACGACCGTGACCCGGCGCACCCTCGCCTCGAGGTCGATGCCGTGCTCCGCGACGGCGACGCCGACGGCCCGCTCCTGTTGCCGGTGGCGGACTACAAGCGGATGGTCGGGTTCGAGATCGCCGACGCTCGCGTGCCGGCATTCCGCGCGGCCGATCGGACGGAGAAGCGCGACGGCGTGGAGTACATCGTGTTCCCGGTGTGGGAACGGGTGGAGTGACCGAGCGCGCACCGACGCCGGAGGAAGAAGCCCGCGCTCTCGATCGGCTCGACGAGACCGCGGCCGCCATCGTCGCCGGCGTGGAGGTGTGGGTGCCGCGGTGGGTGCAGGCGCAGGTCACGCGGCTGCTCGATGCTTGGGGGCGTGTCGACCCCGAGTCGCGCGCGAAGGCCGAGGCCGAGGCGGCGGACGTCGGCGTCGAGGCGGCGCGGCGAGTCGCGACGTCGCTCCGTGAGCTGTTCGCAACAGCGCCGGAACGGCAGCGCGCGACGCCGCTCGAGATCGTGCGCAGCGTGTACCGCGAGCCCACCGAGGTGCTCGCCGCGGCCGGCGTGCCGCCCGTCGTCCGGGACGAGTTCGACGAGCGCTCGTGGCCCGACGACATCTACGGGCTGGTGCCTACGACGCTCGGCGACCTCGGCGACCCCGATCTCGCTCCCTTGCAACTGGCCTGGGGCCTGGCCAAGGCGACCGTGATGCGGGCTCGCGGGCGACCCGAGGCGTGACCTCGGTAGCCTCTTGCCCCTGGGCCGGGGATGCGTTCGATCCTCGGAAAGGGCGGAAGCGACACCCGTGCGCCCGGAGCGCACGAAGCATGGGCAGACATCAGCGCGAGGGCGACCCGGCGGCGCTGCCGTCGGCCGGCGAAGCGGACAACGGTCGGCAATCGTCCTCTCGCGATCCGGAGACGACCGATGTCCAGGGCGTGGTCACGAGCTCGTGGGACGTCACCGATCGTCGCGAGGAACGAGAGCATTCCGAAGCGGCGCGGCGCGCCAGCGAGGCGCGGTTCCGCGCGCTGGTCGAGCACTCGTCGGACTTCCTTTCGGTCCACTCCGCTGATGGCACGTTGAAGTACATGAGCCCGTCAGCTGAGCGGTTCCTCGGGCTCGCTCTCGAGGACGTCGTCGGCCAACGCTCTCTGCACGCGTTCGTGCATCCCGAGGACCGAGAAGTCGGCGACCTTGCTTCGCTTCGTGGCCTGAGCGGGACTGCGCCGCCAAGGCTGGCGCGCGTTCGGAACCGTCGAGGCGAGTGGCGATGGCTCGAATTGATCACCAGCAACCTCCTCGACGACAAGAACGTCCAAGGCTTCGTCACCAACGGTCGCGACGTCACCGAGCGGGTGGAGACGACGCGCGTGTTGCTCGGCGCCGAAGACGCAGTCCGCCGCAGCGAGGAGCGGTTCCGGGCCATGGCTCAGCACGCGTCCGACATCGTCGCCATCCTCGACGGCGAGGGGAGGGTCCTGTACTCGAGCCCGGCGGCGAGCCGGATCATGGGCTATCCGGCGGATGACTGGCGCCAACGGGGCGCGTTCGACCTCGTGCACCCGGACGACTTCGACGACGTTGTGCGGATCTTCGCTCAGACGCTCAAAGAACCTGGACCTACGAAGCCGACTTGGGTACGGGTGCAACACGCCGACGGCTCCTGGCGGTGGCTCGAGGCGCTCGGCCACAACCTGCTCGACGACCCCGCCGTCGGCGGAATCGTCATTCATGCCCGTGATGTGACCGAGCAGCATGAAGCCGCATCAGCGCTTCGGCGCAGCGAGCGGCGGTACCGCGGCATCGTCGAGGACCAGACCGAGCTGATCTGCCGGTACCAGGCCGACACGACATTGACCTTCGTGAACGAGGCGTATGCGCGCTACTTCGACCGGCCCGTCGGCGAGATCGTCGGCACTCGCTGGATGGACGGCATCGCCGAGGTCGACCGGCCCGACGTGTGGGACTTGATCCGCGAGCTGACACCCGACAGTCCCTCCGCGACGCACGAGCATCGCGTCGTGTCTCCGGACGGCGAGAGCCGGTGGCACCAGTGGACGAACCGCGTCGTGCTCGACGACGACGGGAGCATCGCCGAATACCAGGCCGTCGGGCGAGACGTGACCGACCAGCGCGTCGCGGAAGACGCGGCCCGCCGGAGCCAAGCGCTCGTGAGTGATGAGGCACGCGTGCTCGAAGCGATTGCGACCGGCGAGGAGCTCGGCGCGCTTCTCGAGGACGTGTGCCGCGTCGTCGAACGGCACGTGCCCGGAACGCACTGCTCGATCCAGCTCGTCGACGACGACGGCGGCACCGTGCATTACGGGTCGGTCATCGGCCCGCCGGAGCGCTCCTGGTCGACGCCGATCGTCTCCTCCGGCGATCGCAGGACGCTCGGCACCTTCTCGGTGTCGTTCGACGAGCCACGGGACCCCGACGTCGAGCACAAGGAGGTCGTCGAGCTGCTCGAGCACCTTGCGGCGATCGCCATCGAGCGCAAGAAATACGAGGCGAAGCTGGCGCACCAGGCCCATCACGACCCGCTCACCGGGCTCCCGAACCGGGCGCTGTTCCTCGAGTTCCTCCAACTCGCGATCGCGCGGGCGCGGCGCTACAGCTCGATGGTTGCGGTCCTCTTTCTCGACCTCGACCGATTCAAGCTCGTCAACGACAGTCTTGGTCACGACGCCGGCGACGAGCTGCTCGTCGCGCTCAGTCAGCGGCTTCGAGGTGTGGTGCGGCCCGGCGACACCGTCGCCCGGTTCGGTGGGGACGAGTTCACCGTCCTGTGCGAAGACCTGCCGGCAGCCGGGGCCCGTGGCCACGCCACCGACGTCGCCGAGCGGCTGCTCCACGTCATCGAGCAGCCGTTCCCGCTCGACGGCGAGGAGCAGTACCTGTCGGTCAGCATCGGGATCGCGCTGGCGGGACCGGGTACCGAGCGGCCAGAAGGGTTGCTCCGCGACGCCGACGCCGCGATGTACCGGGCAAAGGAACGCGGCAAGGGCCGTTGGGAGCTCTTCGACGAGGTGATGCGGGCCACCGCGCTGGAACGGCTCGAGACAGAGAACGCGCTCCACCGCGCCCTTGACCGGGGTGAGCTACGCGTCCACTACCAGCCCGTGATGTCGCTGCGCGAACAGCGCTGCATCGGCGCCGAAGCGCTGGTCCGGTGGGCGCATCCGGAGCGCGGCCTGCTCACGCCCATGCAGTTCATCGACCTCGCCGAGGAGAGCGGGCTCATCGTGCCCGTGGGGCAATGGGTCATCGAAGAAGCCTGCCGCCGATCACGCCAGTGGCGAACGGAGCACGGGCCGTCGTTCGTGGTGTCGGTGAACCTCTCGGGCCGGCAGCTGTGGAACCCGGAGCTGGCCCAGAACGTGACCGCGGCGCTGGACCGGACCGGTTCCGATCCGGCCGGGCTCTGCTTCGAGATCACCGAGAGCGTGTTGATGGACGACGTCGACACCACGATCGGCGCCATCTCGGCACTCAAGGGGCTCGGCGTGACGCTCAGCATCGACGACTTCGGCACCGGATACTCGTCGCTCGGCTACCTCAAGCGGTTCCCTGTCGACGCGGTCAAGGTCGACCGCTCGTTCATCGACGGGCTCGGCGCCGACCCGGAGGACTCGGCCATCGTGGCCGCCGTCGTCAGCCTGGGCCACGCGCTCGGCCTGACGGTCATCGCCGAGGGCGTCGAAACCGACCGCCAGCTGGCCGAGCTCCGTGCGTTGGGTTGCGACGCCGCCCAGGGGTACCTGTTCGCCCGCCCGGGCCCCGCCGACGATCTGGCCACACGGTTCGACCGCGGAGTGGAATCCGCCCGCGCCCGAGATCCTTTCATCTAGTCTCCCGCAGTCTGAACGCTGGCTGAGCGGGAGGTGTCGGGTGGACCTTGGCGTGTGGGAGCTGGCGCAACGAGCGCCGAAGATCAATACGGGCGACACCGCCTGGGTGCTGGCGTCGGCGGCGCTCGTGTTGTTCATGACACCAGGCCTCGCGCTCTTCTACGGCGGCATGGTTCGAGCGAAGAACGTGCTCGGCATGCTCATGCAGAACTTCTTCTGCATGGGGCTCGTGAGCGTCATCTGGGCCGCGCTCACGTATTCGCTCGCGTTCTCCGGCGACAACAAATGGCTGGGGAACCTCGACCTGGCCTGGTTGCGCGATGCCGCGACGACGTCGCCGACAGGTCTGCCGCTCACCATTCCGCCGCTCGCGTTCATGGCGTTCCAGCTCATGTTCGCTATCATCACGCCCGCCCTGATCACCGGGGCCATCGCCGATCGCATGCGGTTCTCGGCCTGGGTGTGGTTCGTCGCCCTGTGGGCGATTCTCGTGTACGCACCGATCGCGCACTGGGTGTTCTCGCCCGCCGGCTGGCTGTTCAAGCGGGGCGCGCTCGACTTCGCCGGCGGAACGGTCGTGCACATCAACGCCGGGATCGCGGCGCTGGCCGCGGTCTTCGTGCTCGGCCGACGCAGGGGCTGGCCGACGCATCCGATGCCGCCGCACGCGCTGCCCTTCACCTTGATCGGCGCCGGCATCCTGTGGTTCGGGTGGTTCGGCTTCAACGCGGGCTCGGCTCTGGCGGGCAGCGGTCTCGCCGCGCAGGCGCTCGTGAACACGCACATGGCCGCAGCGGCGGCGATGCTCAGCTGGCTCGCGGTGGAGCGGCTGACGAGCGGCCATCCGACGACGCTGGGCGCCGCTTCCGGGCTCGTGGCGGGGTTGGTCGCCATCACACCGTGCGCCGGATTCGTCGGCGGCATGGCGCCCATCTACATCGGGTTGATCGCCGGCGGAGTGTGCGCGCTCGCAGTGAGCCTGAAGTTCAAGTTTGGCTACGACGACTCGCTCGACGTCGTCGGCGTGCACCTCGTCGGCGGCCTGGCGGGCTCGCTGCTGCTCGGGTTCTTCGCCGACAAGGCGATCAATCCAGCAGGGGCAGACGGCGTGTTCCTCGGTGGCGGCTTCAGCCTGTTCAAGGAGCAGGTCATCGCGGTCGTGGCCACCATGGGGTGGTCGTTCGCGGTGACGTTGGCGATCGTGTTCGTGTTGAGCAAGGTTCTACCGAACGGAATCCGTGTGTCCGAGGACGACGAGGACACGGGCCTCGACCTCAGCCAGCACTCGGAGACCGGCTACGCGCTGGATCGCGTGTGAGCGGTCGCGGACGACACGGAAGGATTGAGGAGTCATGAAGCTCATCGTGGGCATCATCAAGCCCTTCAAGGTGGACGACGTGAAGGACGCCGTGAAGGACCTCGGCGTGCAGGGGCTCACGGTCTCTGAGGTGCAGGGCTTCGGGCGCCAGCGCGGGCACACGGAGGTCTACCGGGGCGCGGAGTACACGATCGACTTCGTGCCCAAGACCCGGGTCGAGGTCCTCGTCGACGATGGCGACGTCGACCGCGTGGTCCAGAAGCTCATCGAAACAGCTCGCACGGGCAAGATCGGCGACGGCAAGGTATGGGTCGTGCCCGTCGAGAACATCTGGCGCATCCGAACCGGGGAGTCGGGGCCCGACGCCCTCTGACCCGGTTGCCGTCTCCGACCTACGGGCGGCGCGCGATCGCCTGATTGCAGATCGCGGTCTCGCCGGGGCGGCATTCGGGCGCGCGCTCGCCGAGTTGCTCGACCGCTCGTTGACGGCGTCGCTCGCGGGCCGGTCCCGCGGGCGCGTTGCGCTGGTCGCACTGGGCTCGTACGCGCGCGCCGAGTTGTGCCCGGGGTCCGATGTCGATGTCCTGCTCCTGCACGACGACCGCGATGACATCGCCGCCGTCGCCGACCGCCTGTGGTACCCGCTGTGGGATGCCGGCTTCGTCCTCGGCCACACGATGAACATGCTGAAGCAGGAGGTGGCGCTGGCCGAACGTGACCTCGACGCCCTCACCGCGCTGCTCGACGCCCGTCTGGTGACCGGCGACAGCGGGCTGTTCGGCGACCTCGTGACGCGTATCCGCGACCTCGCGCAGCGGCGTCGCGGCAAGCTCGTCGAGCAGCTGCGCGCCGGGTTAGACGTGCGCCGTCAGAAGTTCGGGCTCGTTGCCGAGATGCTCGAGCCGAACCTCAAGGATGGCGGGGGCGGGCTGCGCGATCTCCAATCGGTGGCGTGGGCCGGCTGCACGCTCGGAGACCCGGGCGGGTGGGAAGCGCTCGTCGCGCGCGGCTATCTCCTACCGCAGGATCCCGATCGGCTCGCGGCGGCGCGCGCTCGCCTGCTCGACATCCGGGTCGCCCTCCATCGCGTCACCGGCAGCCGGTCCGACGTGCTGACGCTCCAGGAGCAGGATGCCGTCGCACACGAGACAGGTGCCACTGACGCCGACGCGCTCGTCCGAGAGCTCGCGGGAGACGCGCGAACGGTGACCTGGATCACGAACGACGTGTACGACCGCCTCTTGGCCGGCGAGCGGGGGCCCGGCGGTCGGCTGGCGCGCCGCGACCGGGTTGTCGCCGACGGCGTGCTCGTGCGGGACGGTCGCATCGCGTTCACAGCCGATGCTGCGGTCGACGGCACGCTCGTGTTGCGCGCCGCCGCCGCGTCCGCCGAGCTCGGCGCCCCGTTCGATCGCGCGTCGCTCGAGCGGTGCCAGACGCTCGCAGATGTCGCATGGGACGACGACGCCCGCGCCTCGCTCGTCGCCCTGCTCCGAGCCGGCCGGCGCGCCGTCCCCGTCTTCGAGGCGCTCGACCAGGCTGGTGTGCTGACGCGCCTGTTGCCCGAGTGGGAGCACGTGCGCTTCCTTCCCCAGCGCAACGCCTACCACCGCTTCACCGTCGACCGGCACCTGCTCGAAGCGGTCGCCGAGTGCGCGGCCCTGCTGGACGACGGCGGGCTCGACGGCGAGGTCGCCCGCCGCGCCCGCGCCGATCTGCTCTTGCTCGCCGCGCTCCTCCACGACCTCGGCAAGGGGATGGACGGCGATCATTCCGAGGTCGGCGCCGAGGCCGCGGTCGCGCTGGCGCGCCGCATACGGCTCGATGAGGCCGGCGTCGCCTCGCTCGACTGGCTGATCCGCAACCACCTCGTCCTCGCGCAGACCGCGACCCGCCGCGACCTGTCGGAGGAGAGCACGATCACCCGCTTCGGGAGGCTGGTCGGCACGGCGGAGCGCCTCGACCTCCTCTACGCGCTGACGGTCGGGGACTCGCGGGCTACGGGGCCCGCCGCATGGGGCCCCGCGAAGGCGGCGCTGGTGCGGGAGCTCTTCCTCAAGACCGACAGCCTGCTGGAGCAAGGGGTCGTGGGCTCCGGCCTCGACGAGCACCGACGAGACACGCTCGAGCGGTACGCAGACCTGCTTGCGCGGCGCGAGCTGGCCGTCTCCTGGGGCGACCGCGACGACGGGCTGATCGAATGCGCGGTTGCCGCGCCGGACCGCACCGGTTTGCTCGCGCGGGTCGCGGGCGTCCTTGCCTTGTTCGGGTTCGACATTCGCGACGCGGCCGGGTACATCGACCACGGCATGGCGCTCGAAGTGTTCGACGGCGCCGATCGCTTCGGGCGTCTCGCCGACCCCGCCGGCCGCGACACCGTCGCGGCAACTCTGCGCGACGCGATGACGGGCGACTTGCCGCTCGAGGAGCAGCTGCGTGCTCGCATCCGCCGGTACCGCATGCCGCCGGCCGCGGGAGACGTGGCCGTCGTTATCGACCAGGAGGCGTCACCGTCGGCGACCGTGCTCGAGGTGCACGCACCCGACCACGTGGGCCTGCTCGCCCAGGTGGCCGCGACCTTCGCCGATCTCGGCGTCGACGTGCGCACCGCAAAGGTCGCGACGCTCGGTGAGCGGGTGGTCGACGTGTTCTACCTGCACGACGCCGCGGGCAACAAGATCGTCGATCGGCTCGCACTCGATCAGCTCAAGGCGACACTGATCGCGCGCCTCACAAGCGAGTACTGGTTGCCGGACCCCGGATGACCCCGTCGTAGGCTCCGACCGATGCCGGAGCCCTCCGCCGCCGACCTCCTCCGCTGGGCCGAGACGCTCGCGGGCATTGCCCGCACCGGTCTCGGCTTCACCCAGAGCCTGTACGAGAAGGAGCGATTCGAGGAGGTGCTCAAGGTCGCGGCAGACATCCGCGCCGCCGCGATCGACGAAGCCGAGAGCGACGCGCTGTTCGATGAGTGGCTGTCGTCCGTGGGCGAGGGCGTTCCCGGCTATGTGACGCCGAAGGTGGCGGTGGCCGCCGTCGTCGGCAACGACAAGGGCGAGCTGCTGCTCACCCAGCGGGCGGATTCAGGCGTGTGGCTGTACCCGGTCGGTTGGGCCGACGTCGGCTACTCGCCGTCCGAGGTCGCGGTCAAAGAGGTCCACGAGGAGACCGGCATCGAAGTGGAGCCGGTGTCGCTCATCGCCGTCTTCGACGGCCTCCGCCTCGGGTTCGCGCGCGTGCCCCTCTACTCGCTCGTGTTCCACTGCCGTGTGCTGGGCGGCGAGCTCACCGCGCATCCGCTCGAGACGCGCCAAGTCGGCTTCTTCGCCCGCGACAAGCTTCCCGAACCGCTCGCCGGCGGAGCACGCTGGGTCGACACCGCGTTCGCCGCCATCGACGGCGAATCCCGCCCCGCCGACTTCGACGCCCCCCGCACGCCCCCCTGGCGCGGCACCGAGCCAAGCGAGGATTAGCGGGCCGCGCGTTCGAGCTCGCTCATCGTGAAGAGCGCGTGCAGCTCGACGTCGATGTCTCTGAGGTTCTTCGCGCCGCCGGACTCGCGGTCGATCACGCATACTGCGTGCTCCACGATCGCACCGCGGTCGCGCAGGTCGCCGCATGACGCCACGACCTGTCCGCCCGAGGTCACGACGTCCTCGACGACCGTGAGCCGGCGCCCGTCCACGTCGCCGCCCTCGGCGAGGCGGCACGTCCCGTAGGACTTGGCCTCCTTGCGGACGAACAACGCGGGCAGTCCGGTCAGCTGCGACACGATCGTCGCCAGCGGCACGCCGCCCAGCTCGAGACCTGCCAACGCCTCGGTCCCCGTCGGCAGCAGCGGCACGAGCGCGTCCCCGATCGTGCGCAACAGCTCGGGATCCGACTCGAACAGGTACTTGTCGAAGTACTCCGTGCTCTTCGCGCCCGAGCGCAGCAGGAACTCGCCGGTCAAGTGCGTGCGTTCGTAGATCGTCCGCGCCAGCCC
>JALZAA010000029.1 GCA_030948625.1 Actinomycetota bacterium | reverse complement strand
TCGTCGGCGGTGTGCTCGTCTTGCCGGCGGTGGCGTTCGCGCTCGTCGCGGGCACCGGAGGCTGGCAGCGGCTGATCCGAGCGGCGACGATCGCGTTGGCGTTCGCGGTGCCGGTGGGCGCCTACATGGGCTACTACTGGACCCAAACGGGGGAAGTCGGGCTCAACCGCGGCGATGCATACCTGCTCTACGGCCGCGCCGCGACGATCGTCGATTGCCGTGGGCTGGACCTGCCCGACTACGAGCGGCCGCTGTGCCCCGACGAACCGCTCGGGCAGCGGCGGGGCGTCAACGACTACGCACACCAGAGCACGTATCCGGATCGCGTCGTACGACCGCCCGGCAAGAGTCGTGACTCGATACTGCGGGACTTCTCGCGGCGTGTGATCGTCCATCAACCGCTCGACTTCGCCAAGCACGTGCTCACCGACTTCGGCAAGGGGTTCACGTGGCAGCGCACCGAGTTCGCCGGCGACGTGCCCGTCGAGCGGTGGCAATTCCAGCGCGAATACCCCGTGTACGAGCCCGAAGATCCGGCGCGCACCATCCGGCAACACGGCGGGGGCGGCGGACCGCACGTGTCCGAGCCGCTCGCCGCGTTCCTCCGCGGCTACCAGCTCAGCGTCGGCTACCTCCCCGGGTCGTTGCTCGCAGTCGCGTTCGGTGCCGGGTTGGTAGCGGCGGTGGGCGTCGGTCGGGCCCGCAGGTCGGGTCTCCGAGCCGCATGCGCGCTTCCCACCCTCTGCGGCCTCAGCATCGTGTTGGCCGCGGACGTGTTCGAGTTCTCGTGGCGGTATCAGCTGCCCGCGCTCGTACTCGTTCCGCTCGGAGGTGCGCTGGCCCTCACGGCACTCACCGGGTGGAGGGAGTCCTCCCCTCCGGGCGCCGGCGCCGCGATCGCTACGACGGCCGGAGTCGGTTCGCCGTCCTCCGCCAGTTGACCAGCGGGAGCAGCGCCTCGCGATCGACGCGGTCCTTGTACCGGGCCGCAACGTCGAACATCGAGCTGATCAGTGTCTCCGACAAGGAGTGCGGTGACAGGCCCAGCGCCATCAGCCCGGTGTGCACGACGTTGTAATAGTGGGTCTCCGCCTCGACGCGAGGGTTCTCGATGTTCTCGATGTCGACCTCTCCCGGATATGAGGTCGCGACCACCTTTGCGATCTCGGTGATCGTCATGCTCTCGGTCATCTGGTTGAAGACCCGGAACTCGCCCCGCTCGGGCGGTTGCTCCGACGCAAGCCGGAGGCACTCGACCGTGTCACGAATGTCGATGATGCCCCGCGTCTGCCCACCCTCGCCGTAGATGGACAGGGGCTCACCGAGCACAGCTTGCACGACGAAGCGGTTGAGGACGGTCCCGAAGATTGCGTCGTAGTCGAATCGCGTGGCGAGCCGATCGTCCATCGCAGTCTGAGGTGTCTGCTGCCCGTAGACAACGCCTTGGTTCAGGTCGGTGGCGCGGAGCCCCCACGCGCGGCACGCGAACTCGATGTTGTGGCTGTCGTGCACCTTGGTGAGGTGGTAGAAGGATCCGGGCCGCTTCGGGTACAGGACCCTGTCGGTGCGGCCATTGTGCGTGACCTCGAGCCAACCTTCCTCGATGTCGATGTTGGGTGTGCCGTACTCGCCCATGGTGCCGAGCTTGACGAGGTGGATGTCGGCGTCGATGTCCTTGATGGCGTAGAGCACATTCAGCGTGCCGATGACGTTGTTGTGATGCGTGTACACCGCGTGCTCGCGGTCGATCATGGAGTACGGCGCGGCGCGTTGTTCGGCGAAGTGGATGATCGTGTCCGGGGCGAAGCGGTCGATCATGTCGAAGGTGGCGTGCGCGTCGGTCAGATCGGCGACGAAGAGGTCGATCTCCCGACCCGTGCGCTCCCGCCACACCCTGGCTCGGATGTGCAGCGGCTCGATGGGGACGAGACTCTCGACTCCCAGCTCGTGGTCGTACTGGCGCCGGACGAAGTTGTCACCGATCCCGACGTCGTGACCGCAGTCGGAAAGATGAAGGGCAGTGGGCCACCCGAGGTACCCGTCGCCGCCCAGGATCAAGATCCGCACTTTTTGCTCGCCTCCGCTATGGCGTCATCGGTCCTGCGGTGGGCTGGTCCGCCGAGCTCCGGGAGCTATCACATTCTTAGCATGTGCTCTCGCCGTCCCGGCTCCGGGTTCGTCGCCCCCGGCGCTCACGCAACCAAGTACCCACGAGCACTCTGGCATAGCGAGTGCTGTACACGACCCACGTTCCTTTCTTGGTCGTACCGTGCGAACGTTGTCTGATTGTCATGGGAACTTCAAAAAATCGAAAACCTCGCGCGAGCGACCCCATCAGGAGCTCGGCCGACTGGTACTGCGGCTCTCGGAGCGTCACGGACTCGGTCATTTCGGCCGACATTGCGCGTAGGCCGAA
>JALZAA010000028.1 GCA_030948625.1 Actinomycetota bacterium | reverse complement strand
TATCGCTCGGTGTGAGCGCCATCACGCGCGCCGCGGCCAGCTCGATGGCAAGCGGAATGCCGTCGAGGCGCTGACACACTTCCGCGACCGCGGCGGCGTTGACCTCCGTGACCGAGAAGTCCGGCCGCACCGACTTGGCGCGCTCGGTGAACAGCTGCACGGCTTCGCTGCCCGTGACCCTGTCGAGCGTCGCTTCATCCGGCACGCCCAAGGACCGCAACGGCCACACCTGCTCGCCGCGTACGCCCAGACCCTCGCGACTCGTTGCCAAAACCGCGACTTCACCGCACTCTTGCAGCGCGCTCTGGGCGAATCGGGCGGTGCGGCGAAGCAGGTGCTCGCAGTTGTCGAGCACGAGGAGCAAGCGCTTCGACCGGAGGAAGTCCAGCACGCTCTCCTCGATCGACATCCCTGCGCGTGGGCGAATCGCGAGTGTGCTAGCGACCAGCTGCACCATCGTGTCCGGATCGACTGCACCCGCCAGCTCGCAGAGCCATGCACCGTCGGCAAAGCGAGGGAGGACCTCCGCCGCCGCCTGGAGCGCGAGCCGCGTCTTCCCGACGCCGCCGACTCCGGTGATCGTGACGAGTCGTGAATCCGCGAGCGCGGCCGCAATGCCGATGACTTCCTCGTGCCGGCCGATGAACGACGTCAGTTGCGCGGGGAGATTGCCCGGATACGCGTCGAGCGAGCGAATGGGTGAGAACTCGGTGACGAGTCCCGGCGCGAGGACTTGGAAGATGCGTTGCGGGCGCGAGAGGTCGCGCAGTCGGTGCTCACCGACGTCGGCGAGCTCCACACCCGGCGGCAACGACTCGATGAGCACTTCGGCAGTGGGAAGAGAAACGAGTACTTGACCGCCGTGGGCCGCGCCCATGAGCCGGGCGGCACGGTTCAGAGCCGCTCCGTAGTAGTCGCCGTCGCGCACGTCGGCTTCGCCGGTGTGAATGCCCATTCGGGCCCGCAACGGTTCCGGCTCCCACCGCTCAACGCCCAGTGCGCATTGCGCATCGATAGCTGTCGCGATCGCATCGTGCGCGGTCCGGAAGGCAGCGTGAACGCCATCGCCGGTTGTCTTCACGATGTGCCCTGCGTGAGATTCGACCGCGCCGCGCAGGATCTCGTCGTGACGCGCCAACGCAGCCTTCATCGCGTCGGGGTGCTCCTCCCACAGCCGGGTGGAACCCTCGACATCGGTGAAGAGGAACGTGACCGTCCCGGTCGGGAGCTCAGTCATCGCCGAGCTCAGCGAGGATCCCGTCGAGCGCCCCGAGCGCAAAGGCGACGATGTCGTCGTACGACATTGCCGCCCCGCGGGCTGTCGCAGCCGCGTAGTCGTCCTCGCCAAGCTCCGCCCGGACGCGGTCCCGCACGGCCTCGTGTTCCGCCAATTCCGACCCTCTGAGCTCGTAGATGAGCGAGGTGCCGAGGAACTGTCCTGAGACAATCCCGCCGAAGACCGCCGAGACCTCGGCATGACCGAGTCGGCCGACGATCTCGCTCCCCCGGTTCACGGCGTTCGAGAAGTTCACCCGATCGCCGACCTCGTCCGAATACGCAATCGCCTCGCGCAGTCCTTCGAGTGCCCCGCGTTCGTCGCCCTTGTGAGCGCGGAGCAGCGCGGCCTGGCAGAGAGCAGCGCCGTATGCTCCGTCGACCGCTCCGGCGCGCGTGAGCGCGATGCTCTCGTCGAATGCCGCCAGCGCCGCCTCGGGGTCGTCGTGCGACCACGCCCACCCGAAGGCGAAATGCGCCAAGGTGAGACACGTCGGGTTCGAGAGACTGCGGGCGATCTTCATCCCCGCATCTGCCTCTTGCTTGGCGCCATCGACGTCGCCGACGGTGAGGAGCATGCTGGCAAACGCAGAATGAAGCGTGGACCGCGCGTAGGCGTTGTCACCGATGGCGTCGAGCCCGCGGTGAGCGGCGGCGACGACTGCACGAAGCCTCGTTTGCTCACCGGTCGCCATGTAGCTCATCGCCAGCGTGGTCTCGGTCAGTGTGTGGACAGTTCCCGACAGCTCGGTCAACCCCTCGGCGACACCTTGGATTGCCAGTGCGCGGCCGGTCTCGAGGTCACCCCGGCCCTGGTGTGCGTAGTACGCAGCCCCGCCAAGCAATGCATGGCGACGCGCAGAGCTCGAAGCGCCCACGCATGGGACGGCGCGTTCGGCCCAAGCCCCGATTCCGCTGGCCACGTTGGCGCTCGCCTCGAAGGCGAGGTGGGCGATGATGCCCACGCCGATCTCGACATCAGATGTGAAGCCGCTGTCGAAGGCCCACGTCACTGCGGCCCGAAGATTGTCGAGCTCCAGACGCACACGCCGGCGCGCCGCAAGCTCCCCAGGACCGATGAGCTCCCGAGCTATCGCCTCGGCAAACGCCGCATAGTGCTCGGCGTGACGGCGACGCCAAGCATCGGCTTCGCGGCTCTCGTCGAGTCGTTCGCGCGCGTACTGACGTAGCGTTTCCAACATGGAGTAACGAGTGGTGTCCTCGGGTGTCTTCTCCGTGTTGACCATCGACTTGCCGACCAGGCTCGCCATCGCCT
>JALZAA010000014.1 GCA_030948625.1 Actinomycetota bacterium | reverse complement strand
GTGCGGGTTGGTCGTGCAAAACCCGCCGCACTCGACGGTCTTGGCCGCGTGCCACACGGGTCCGGGAGGCAGGCCGCGCATGAGCGCGAGGGCCGCGACCGAGGCGGTGTCGGTAGCCCGGCCGGTGAGGACGACGTCGGCTCCGCCGGCGAGGGCGTCCGCGATGGGTTCGAAGCCCATGAGGCCGACGATGTGCTCGCAGGAGCGCAGCACCTGCGCGTCGACCGGGCGGGCGGGCGGGAGCGGCTGCACGGCACCGGCAGCCAGGGCGGCGATGATCGAGTCGCCGGTCTGCTCGCTGTAGATGGTCGATTGCGCGAAGCGGAGATGTTCCTCGCGGGCGATCGCGTCGACCATGGCCGCGACCCAGTCGACGCCGGCGTTCGTTCCGCTGGTTCCGCAGGAGGTGACGATCAGGGGGATGTCGGCCTCGCGCGCGGACGTCAACAGAACGTGCAGATCGCGTTCGACCGCGGCCTCGGTGGTCTTGGCCGTGCCGGTGCCCAGGTAGTACGGACCGGAATCGGTGGAGCCGCCATCGACGGCGATCGCGTCCGCCCCGAGCTCGATCCCGCGTTTGATCGTCTCGGCCGGGAAGCCCCCGCCGAGCATGCCGGTCGGAAAGATGACGCTGACGGCCGGTGCATCACGACTCATATGCAGGATCGATTTCGGTTGTGGATGGGACGTCGGGGGAATCGATGAACGTTGCCGCGCCGGGCGGGATCCGCACCCGCAGGCCCCCCGTCGCGACGCGGCGTGTGGTCTGCACGATGAGCTCGGTTCGGCCGACCGCGACGCGGTATTGGTAGCGGTCACCAAGGTATGACGCGTCGACCACGATCGTCTCGGGGCCGGGGAGGCTGTCGGCATGTTCCTCGATCTCGATGTCTTCCGGTCGAATCGCGATCGTTGCGCCCGGGCCGGGATGATGGCCACGGGCAACAATCCCGTCGGGAAACTCGGGTGTTGTCACCCGGCAGGTCCCGTCGGCGTCGGTCGTCACCTCGCCGATCAGGAAGTTGCACTGGCCGAGAAACTCGGCAACGAATCGTTCACCCGGCTCGCGGTAGACCTCTTCCGGTGAACCGCCGCCGAGGATGCGGCCGGCGTTCATCACCAGCAGACGGTCGCTCATGGACAGGGCCTCGTCCTGATCGTGGGTCACGAAAACGGTGGTGAGCCCGAGATTGTGCTGGAGCTCTCTCAGCCATGCGCGGGCGCGCTCGCGAAGTTTGGCGTCGAGGTTGGAGAACGGCTCGTCGAGGAGCAGCACCCCGGGTGAGTGCGCGAGCGCCCGAGCAAGAGCGACGCGCTGCTGCTGGCCACCGGAAAGTTGGTACGGGTAACGGTCGGCGTAGTCGCCCATCTCGACAAGGTCGAGCACCTCCTTGACCCGCGTGCGGACGGCCCCCTTGCCAAGTCGGCGAATCTTCAGGGGAAACCCGACATTGGCGGCGGCCGTCATGTGCGGCCAGAGGGCGTAGGACTGGAACACGATGCCGAGGTTGCGCTCCTCCGCGGCGCGATCGACGTTCGCCTTGCCGTCGAGGAACGTCTCGTCTCCGCAGGTGATGACGCCCGCCTCCGGGTTCACGAACCCGGCGATGGACATGAGCGTGGTCGTCTTCCCGCAGCCCGATGGCCCGAGCAAGGTCACGAACTCCTTGTCCTTGACGGTGAAGCTCACGTCGTCGAGGACCCGGTGCTCTCCGTACGACTTGACGAGGTGTTCGACACGAATTTCAGGCATGGCGGGCTCTCGTGATGGCACGCCAACCAATGGTGAGCACGACGGCGACGATGAGGATCTGGACGACGGCCAACGCGGCGACGGGGCCGGCCACGCCGCGCTGAAAGTACTGAAGCATCGTCACGCCGATGATCTCGGTACCCGGCTTCTGGAGGAAGACGACAGGGTCGTAGTCGTTGAGGAGCGTGACGAACATGAGCACGAACGCAGCGAGCAGCGCGGGTCGGAGGATCGGAAGCAAGATCCGGCGGGCGATCGTCCACCAGCCGGCACCCGCGGCGCGGGCCGCGCGATCGAATTCGCTGTTGATGCGCGCCAAGCTCGGATAGATGACGATGTAGGCGAGGGTCAAGTTTCGGACGCTCAACGCGATGAGCTCACCCCAGATGTTGTTACGCACCGATCCACCGGGTGGGTTGACCAGCAAGTAGGACCAGAAGAACCCGATGCCGAGGATGATGCCGGGCACCGCGCGGGGATAGACGAGGACGGGCGCCAGGGTGCGGCGCAGAAAGAATCCGGAACGGTGCGCGATCAGCGTGGCGGCGGCAATGAGCACGACCGTCAATGCGCCGCCGACAATCGCGATCAGCAAGCTGTTGGTAATGGCGCGTCGAAGGGTGACGTCGGTGGCGACCTGATTCCAGTTGTCGGTCGTGAGCAGCTCCCATGGGGGCTGAAGTCGCGTCAATGCCCTGACGCTGGACATCAACACGAGGCCGAGCAGCGGGATGATGCTCGTGACCGTGATGAACGCGCCGACAGTCACGGCAAGAGGCCATCTCCACCGGCGCAGGTCCATCGGGCGGTACGCGCCGCCGCCGCGGGTGCTCGTGACGACGAAGCGCTGTTCGGAGCCGAGCAGCCGCATCCGAATCAGGAGCAGCACGGACACCACCACGAGCAGCAAGACCGCTCCCGCGCTGACGAACGGCGGGTCCGGGAGCACGTTGGTGGTCCAGGACTTGTACAGATAGCTCGCGTAGAAGTCGATGTTCGCCGGCGGCCCCAGGATGAGCGGGAGGCCGAGCACTTCCAGTGCCAGCGCGAAGATCAGCACCGCTGAGTTGAGGATCGCCGGACGAAGGATCGGGAGCGTCACTCGCCGGATCACCTGCGGCGGGCTGGCGCCCGCACTCCGGGCGGCGTCCTCCAACGCGGAATCCGTCCCGGCCAGCGCCGCCTGGCAGGTCAGGAAGGCGATCGGAAGCGCGACCGCGGCGGCGAGCACCGCCATGCCCGGAATCGACGAGAGATTCCACACCGGGAGGTGGAGGACGTCGGCGACGAGGCCGGTGATGTAACCGCTCTGGCCGTAGAGGGCCAGCCAACCGACGATGAGGCCAAGCGGCGGGATGACGATCGGGGCAAGCAGGAGCACGGCGTAGACCCTGCGGCCCGGCAAGTTGGTGCGGTTGCAGAGGATCGCGAACACGGTGCCGCCGGCCACCGCCAAGAAGGTGGTCAGGAGCGCGAACAGCACCGTGTTCTTGACTGCCTCCCAGAACGCGGGGTCGGCGAACAGGGTGCTGTACGCGTCGAGGGTGAACACTGCGCCCGGCAGATAGAGGGGTTTGCTGCGCACCGACGCGTAGATCAGCGGGACGAGTGGGCCCACGACGAGGACCACGACGACAGCCCAGATCAACCCCTGCGCAGCGCTCGCCGGCCCGAGGGAGCGCTCCGGTCGGGCCAGCCAGCGGGACCGGCCGGACCATCGGGGCTGATCGACAGTGTTCGTCGTCATGCTCGCGGCTCTCGGTCCCGATTCCTTCGGCTCGGGTCAGCGGTGAAACGCCTTGTTCCAGCGTTTGGTGATCGCAGCCTGCTGATCGAGAACGGCCTTCTTGATCGGGACCAGGTACGTGGAGTTCTTCGGGACCTGCTGATACAGGCTGGTGAGCGAGGCGGTGCAGCCGTTCGTCGGCTGGTAGTTGTTCATCGACGCCTCGAACCCCGCCGCGCACAACGCGTCTTGCCCGGCCTGGCTGAGGACGAAGTTCAGGAACAATTGCGCCGAGGCAGGACTGGAGGCCTTCGAGGTCACCGCCATCCCGCGTGGAATGAGCGGGGTCGCGTCCTTCATGAAGGTGTAGGCGGCGAGTCCGCCGTAGTTCGGGATCACACCTTGCCCGAGCCCGGAGGAGACGTAGCCGATGGACGCACCGCCCTGAACGAGCTCCTGCAGGCCGGCAAGCCCCTCGGGGAACGTCTTCGTGTGTGGTGCCAGCGCGTCGTAGTTGCGCCAGACGGTGCGGGAGCCCTGGATCTTGATCAGGCCGTAGATCGCGCCGTAGTTGAGCCCGTTGTCGATCGAATACGACACGAGCTTGTACTTGTCAGGATTGGCCTTCGCGGCGGCGGCGAGATCTGCGTACGTCGTGGGCACGTCCGAGGCCGAGATCAACGTCGGGTTGTAGACCTCGAGGATTGGCTCGGGCGACATCACGTACACGCCATGCCCCTGGTTGGTGAAGGGCGGGAAGTTCTCCAGCCCGGTCGGTGTGACGTTCGCGGTCACCCCGTTGTCCACCGCCTGGACCCAGGACGCGGGCGCGCTGGCGATGACCATGTCGGCCGTGCGTGCGCCTTGTGCCGCCTCCGACTGGTACTTCGAAAACGTCTGATTGTCACCGAGGTCCGTGAACTCGACCTTGATGTCCGGGTACTGCTTCCCGAACGCGTCGATGACGGGCTGGAAGAAGGGCTTTGGCGGGTTGCCGTAGATCACCAAGCCGTTCTCGGACTTGGCACGCCGCTCCAGGGTCGGGATCGGCGTGGGCGGCTTCGCTCCCGACCTCGCCGCGGCCCCGCCGGCAGAGGCAATGGCGCTCATTCCCGCTATCACTGTGACCGCGGTGCACAGCGCCGCGATCCTCTTCACGTGACGCTTCATCTTCGAACGTCCCCCCTTGCGCGGCGCCGAATCGGCGCCGGTTGGACTCACCGCCCGTTGCGCGACGCGTTTTCCGCGCTGGTCTTCCCCGTGTCACCTTCATCGGCGTCGGCGAAAGCCAGCAGCTTTTCGCCCGCGCGCACCGTGTGCGCGATCATCAACTGCTCGGCACGTTCACCGTCCCGATCGCGCAGCGCAGCCACGATGTCGCCGTGCTCGCGCAA
>JALZAA010000464.1 GCA_030948625.1 Actinomycetota bacterium | reverse complement strand
TAACGAGCAAGGCTTAGAGAACGCTTTCCGGCCGCTCTCGGAATCAGCGGCTGGTCGCCACTCTGGCCGCGGCGCGGAATTTGTAGAGGATCATCGTCGAGCCGATCAGCGCGAAGAGGAAGAGTCCAACCGAGGGGTCGGGGCCCCAGAGGTTCGGGAGATCAGCGAGCCACCAGACGGCCGCCGACACGATCCAGATGAAGCACGCGACCTGTGTGCCGATGTCGGCCCGCCGCGACTTGAGCGCGCTGGCGCCCGCGACAGCCATGTCGATCGGGAAGTACGCCGGGAACACGGCGAGGCAGGCGCCCGCCGAAGTTGCCACGCCCTTGCCGCCGCGGAAGCCGCTCCACACCGGGAAGATGTGGCCCGCGATCGCGGCAGTGGCGGCCGCGTACGCGCCGGGGTCGCCGCCGATGAGGAGTCCGAGCAGCCCGGCCGCCGCGCCCTTCGCGATGTCGGCGACCAGCACGACGAGCCCCCAACGCGTGCCGAGCATCTTGATCGCGTTGATCGCGCCGGGGTTCCCGCTCCCTGCCTCGCGCAGATTGACCTTTCCGCGCGTGGCAAGCCACGCCACCACGCCGGCCGACGGGATCGTTCCGAGGAGATAGCCGACTGCCGCCGCAACCACAGTGAGGACTACGTCCGGCACGGGTGGAGATTACGCACGGACCGCTTCCCACTCGTTTGCCGTCGTCGCGATTGCGCGCGAGCAGCGCGCCTTGACGCGCGGTACGGGTCATATAGTGAGAACTGTGACAACTCTGGCAACACAGCTGGACAGAGCGCACACATCTACCCATACTGAACAGGTGCGTGCTTATCCGATGGTTCGGTCGCGCACGTGACGATCTTCCGCGTCGGACCGGATGGAGTTGAAAGAGTCGCCACGACGGAGGAATGGCGCGACCTCGCTCCGATGATCCACCGACAGCGTCTCGTGGTGGAGGGAACCTGCCGCGAGCCGATCACGGACGATCGCATTCGGAGCTACCTGTCGGGCCTTTCGGTCGTCTGCGGCATGAAGCCCCTAATGGAGCCGGCCACGCACCGCTCGGACGCGCACGGCTGGGCCGGCTGGATCCACTGGGAAGATTCCGGAGCCCATTTCTATGCCTGGGAGGAACCAATGTTGTTCTTCAGTGTCGACATCTACACGTGCAAACGGTTCGACGCCGTTGCGGCCTCGCAGTTCACGCGTGACTTCTTCGACGCCATCGACGTTGTCGCCAAGGAGTTTTGATCGTGGACGCGGCAATGGTCACACTCGATCGGGAGGAGCTCCGGGAGCTCGGCGGTCGGGTTGTCGGGGCAGCCGGACGACCGTCAGAGCCGTTCGGCGTGTATGCCTTCGCAGCGGACGCGCCCGAATCCGAGCTCGCGCGTCACGTCGAACGCGAGGTGTTCTACGAGTTCTTCAAGAACACCCCTGAGCTCCTCGCCGAAGAGTACGGGCCGTACGAGGCTTCGACGCTCTTCGTCTGCGTGCTGGACCATCGACGGCGACTGCCGGCCGGAGTCATCAGGCTCGTGCTTCCGTCGCCCGTCGGCCTCAAGAGCCTCGGCGATGTCGACTCGGTCTGGGGTCACCGCCTTGACGATGTTCTCGCGCGCTCGAACCTCACCCTCGAGTCCGACCGGGTCTGGGACGTTGCCACCCTTGCCGTCGACCCGGAGTACCGGGGGCGGGCGACGGATGGCCTCGTGAGCCTCGCGTTGTACCAGGGCGTGGCGCAGCTCGCGCTGCGCTGCAACGTGAGGTGGGTCGTCACGATTCTCGACCTCGTGGTCCTGAGGTTGCTCCAGCAAGCAACGTCCCAGGCGTTTCAGGGTTTCGCCGGCTTGGAGCCCCGTCCGTATCTCGATTCGCCCGCGAGCTTGCCGGTGTACAGCGACCTCGATGCGTACTTCCCGCGGCTCGAGACGGCTGATCCGTCGATGTACGAGATCCTGTTCGACGGACGGGGCCTGGAACCGGGAGTCCGGCCACTGGAGCTGGAGCCCGTTCTTGCTCGCCTGCGCCCCGCCGGCCACGCGCACACCGCGTGAACCGTTCGAGCCACGCGCTCAGGCGAGCTCGGTGTCGGGAACGACCTTGAGGTGCGAGCGACGGGCGACGCCGAATTGGTCGACAACGTGGGGCACCGACGCGGACCGGACCGGGCGCGAGTAGAAGTTGCCTTGAGCGACGTTGCAGCCGAGCTCGTGGAGGTGCTTTCCCTGCGCGTACGTCTCGACCCCCTCGGCAACGGTCGTCACGTCTAGCGCACTGGCCATCGCGACGATCGCAGCGACGAGGCTCTCGTCCGAGGTGTCATGATCGAGACCCTCGATGAAGGACTGGTCGATCTTCACGCGGTCGACGGGCATGCGGCGCAAGGACGACAGCGACGAATAACCGGTGCCGAAGTCGTCGATCGAGAGACCGACGCCCACGGATCGAAGCTGCTCGAGCAGCTCTGCGGCTGACGCGGGGTTGTCCATCAGCAAGCTCTCGGTGAGCTCCAGGCAGAGCGATCCGCTGGAAAGCCTCTCGCCGTTCAGCGCGTTTTGCACGCACGGTACGAGCTGCGGGTCGCGCAGCTGACGTACCGAGAGGTTCACCGCGACGTAGAGGTCCTCGCTGTTCGGGATCGCATCGCGCCACCAGGCCAGCTGGCGACACGCCTCCTCGATCACCCAGGTACCGATCGGGACGATGAGGCCCGTGTCCTCGGCGAGCGGAACGAACGAGGCCGGCGGGAGCTGACCTCGGGAGGGGTGCGACCAGCGCAGGAGGGCCTCGAACCCCTCGATCGTGCCCATGGGGAGCTGCACAAGTGGCTGGTACAGCAGGTACAGCTCGTCCGACTCCATCGCGTGGCGCAGGTCGCGTTCGAGCTCGACCCGCTCGGTCGCAGAGTCCCGCATCGACGAGTCGAACACGGACACGGCGTCGCGACCGGTTTCCTTGGCCCGGTACATGGCAGTGTCGGCGTCGCGGATGAGCGCCTCCGCGTCCGACGCCGGATCGGTACCGTCGGCCAGAGACACGCCGATACTGGCTGACGTGATGATCTCCACGCCCCGAACGTTGAATGGGGTCTGGAAGCTCCGGCGTGTGCGCTCGGCAACCTCGACCGCCTTGCTCGTCGCCGGCAGGCTGTCCAGGACGACGACGAACTCGTCTCCGCCGATGCGTGCGACCAGGTCGCCGGGCCGTGTCGTCGCGCGGAGCCGCCCGGCTACGGCGAGCAGCAACTCGTCGCCCAAGCTGTGCCCGTAGCTGTCGTTGATGAGCTTGAACCGGTCGACATCGAGGAAGAGCAGCGCGACGAGCCCGCGCTCCTGCTTCGGGCGGGCGAGCAGCGAATTGAGGTGCTCCTGCGCGTACGCACGGTTCGGAAGGCCCGTGAGCGCGTCATGCGTCGCCGCGTGCGTGAGGCGCTCTTCGGAACGGGCGTACGCACGCAGGGCGCGGAACATCCGCCACGCCGCGGCGAGAGTGAGCGCCATGATGATGATCCCGAGTGCGAAGCGGTCGCTGACCGCGGCATCGACCCGGAATACGGTGATCAGAGCCGGCAAGCCCAGCGCGACGGCGACGAACGCCAGCCTTCCCTTCGTGGGCGCCAATTCGTCCGCAGGGAGGGGCTCGGTGAGCTCGCGCATCGACGGATGAAGCACCGCCCCGATGAAAAAGACACACGCGAGCGCGTAGGGGACGTCGAACACGTTCTGAGACAGGGTCAGCACGTGGGTCTCGACGAGCATGTAGACGACGTCGCCGACGAGCATTGCCGTTCCCGCCCCGAGGAGCAGCACGTACGACAACGGACGGCGCTTCCCGGTGTTGAACGCGAGCCGCGCAATCATCGCGACGACGAAGACTGAGAGCGGCGGATAGCACGAGAGAAGGAGCCGCACGGGGAGAGGCGCGTGCTCGTGGAAGAGCGTGGGGTTGATCAGGAAGATCCAGGCCAGTGCCATCGCGGCCAAGGCGGCAATGACCCCGTCGAGCATCCCATCGATGTCGCGAGCTCCCCGGCGGCGGACGTGCGCGAGGCCGAGGACGCCGATGCCGAGGAGCACGTAGCCCGACAGCGTGATGAGATCGGGCACCGGCGATCGATTCGAGGACAGGTCGCCGAGGCTGCCGAACGCCTCGCGAACGCCCCCGCCCACGAGGAACACGACCAGCGCCGCAGCGATGATCATCCACGGCCAGCGCGCGAGTGGCCGATTGCGCCGAAGGCCGAC
>JALZAA010000449.1 GCA_030948625.1 Actinomycetota bacterium | reverse complement strand
CCTGGCGGTGCTCGGCGATCTCGTCGACCGAGATCATCGCCACCCGGTGTTCGGCGGCGAACGTCTGGAGGAAGGACAGCCGCGCGGGGGAGCCGTCCTCTTGGAGGACCTCGCAGATCACCGCCGCCGGCGGGAGCCCGGCGAGGCGTGCGAGGTCGACCGCCGCCTCGGTGTGCCCACGCCGCTCGAGCACACCGCCGGAACGAGCGCGGAGCGGGAACACATGCCCCGGCCGCACGAAGTCGACGGCCTGCGTGGCGGGATCCAGCACCTTACGGATCGTGACGGCGCGATCGGCGACCCCGATCCCGCTCCCGCCGCTCGCGTGGTCGATCGACACGCAGAACGCGGTGTCGCACGTCGCGCGCCCGGCAGGGAGCATCGGATGGATGTCGAGGCTGTCGAGCAGCCGGGCGTCGCACGGCATACACACGAGACCGCGCGCCCAGCGCAACATGAAGTTGATGGCCTCCGGCGTCACCCAACTGGCGGCCATCGTGAGGTCGCCCTCGTTCTCGCGGTCTTCGTCGTCGACGACGAGGACCATCTCCCCCCGTCGGATGCGTCGCAGCGCCTCGTCGATCGTGGCCAGTTCCATTGCACTCCTCAACTGTGGACTCGCTCGGGTTGCGCTGCCCCTCGTGGCAGTGTGACGACCATGCGGCAGCCGTGGGGCTCACGGCGCTCCGGATGGATATCGCCGCCGTGCAGATCGACGATCCATTGCGCGATCGCCAGGCCGAGGCCCGCCCCGCCGTCGCTCGACGCGCGCGCGGTGTCGGCTCGATAGAACCGCTCGAACACCCGGGCCTCTTGCTCCTTCGCGATGCCCGGGCCCTCGTCGCACACCTCGATCGTCACCGCGGAGCCGTGGCCGCCGCGCCCGCGCCGGGCCCGAACCTCGACCCGACCGCCGTTGGGCGTGTAGCGCACGGCATTCTCGATCAGGTTGGCGACGACCTGATGCACACGTTCCGGATCGCCGTCGGCGGTGAGCCCGGGCGTCTCGACCACGACGTTCACGTCGACGCCGGGAGCATGGAGCTGCTGCTCGCGCACGGCGTGCGCGAGGACGGGCTCCACCGCGAACTCACTGCGATCGAGCGGCACCGCGCCCGACTCCAGTCGCGAGAGGTCGAGCAGCTGGGTCACCAACCGCCCGAGCCGCTCGACCTGGGCCAGCATCGTGCGGAACATCTGCGGGTCGGGTGACTCCACGCCGTCGACGAGGTTCTCGAGGACGGCCTGCAACGCCGTGATCGGCGTGCGCAGCTCGTGCGAGACGTTCGCGACGAGGTCGCGGCGCAGTCGATCCGTCTCGGCGAGCTCGGCCGCCATCTTGTTGAACGCCCGCGCCAACTCACCGACTTCGTCGCGCGACGTCGCGCTCACTCGACGGTCGTAGTTGCCCTTCGCCATCGCGCGAGCGGCGTCGGACATCTCCCGCAACGGTGAGGTCATTCCCCGAGCGAGGAACCGCACCATGACGAGCGCGAGTGAGCCGCCGATGATCCCGCTCACGGAGGGCCAGACGCCGGCCTTGATGCAGAGCCAGTACACGAACACCGTCACCGCGACGGCGGAGAAGATGACGGCGCCGAGCTTGACCTTGAGAGACCGGACGGTGTCGAGCGGACGGCGAGCGGTCACGACTCGGCCCCGCCGCCACCGGTGACGGTGAGCGCGACATCGTCGGCGGCGTACCCGACGCCATGGACGGTGCGGATCACGTCTGAGCGGAGCTTGCGACGCACTGCGCGCACGTGCGAGTCGACCGTGCGCGCGCCGGAGCCGTCGTGGTAGCCCCACACCTGCACCAGCAGCTGCTCACGCGTGAACACCTGACCCACGTGGGTTCCGAGGTAGGCGAGCAGCTCGAACTCGGTAGGCGTGAGGTGCACGGCCTCGTCGCCGCTGCGAACCCGTCTCGTGGCCAGATCGAGCTCGACGTCGCCGATGCGGAGCGTCCCGCCCGCCCTCGCGGCCGCGCCGGCGCGTTCGACGCGACGGAGCAGCGCATGAACGCGGGCGACGAGCTCGCGGGCGCTGAATGGCTTGGTCAGGTAGTCGTCGGCGCCGACGGCGAGCCCGACGACCATGTCGGTCTCGGAGTCCCGCGCCGTCAGCATCAGCACCGGCAAGGGCCGGTCGTGCTGGATGCGCCGGCACACCTCGAGCCCGTCGAGGCCCGGGAGCATCAGGTCCAGCACGACGAGATCGGGGTGGACGCGCTCGCACAGCTCGACGGCGGCGAGCCCGTCGGCAGCGATGTCGACGGCGAATCCCTCGCTGCGCAGCCGCGCCGCGATCGCGCCCGCGATCGGCTCTTCGTCTTCGACGACGACGATCGTGCGGGCCGAGGTGGGGGCCGCCGGTGCCGATGGCATCGAACGACAGGATAAGGAACAGCTTTCGCAGGAGTCTCGTCAGACCTGTGGAGATTCGGTGCAGATGGCCGGTTCGCTACTCGGGGAGGGGCACCACGGCCTCGGGGTCGACCGCGAGGCGGACGGCGTCGCCGACGGCAGGGACCCGAGCCCCCGTCGCCGCCACCTCGAGCGGGGGTCCGTCCGCGACCTTGACCTCGAGCAGGAAGTGATCACGCCGGAAGGTCCTGGCCGTTACCACGCCGGTGACGGAGCCGTCGGTAGCGATGCGCACGCCGTCCGGGCGCACGCCGATGCGGCCGCCGCCCAGGGCGTCGGTGACGTTGTAACCGAGGAACCGGGCGACGAACTCGGTAGCCGGGTGCTTCCATACGTCGACGGGTGCGCCCAGCTGTTCGACGCGGCCGTCGCGCATGACCACGACCCGATCGGCCAACGCGAACGCCTCGTCGTGGTCGTGGGTGACGTACAGCGACGTGAGACCGAGCCTGGTGAACAGCTCGCGCAGCTCGACCATCAGGCGCTCGCGCAACGCGCGGTCGAGCGACCCGAGTGGCTCGTCGAGCATCAACAGGCGGGGGGCCGGAGCGAGCGCGCGTGCCAGCGCGACCCGCTGCTGCTCGCCGCCCGAGAGCTCGGTGACGCGGCGACGCTCGTAGCCGGCGAGACCCACGAGCGTCAGGAGCTCGCGGGCGCGGGTCTCCGTCTGCGCGCGGGCCAAGCCCCGCATCCGCAGCCCGAACGCGACGTTGCCGAGCACGTCGCGATGCGGGAACAGCGTGTGGTCCTGGAACATCAGTCCGAGCTGGCGGCGATGCGGCGGCACCCCTGTGAGGTCGTCGCCGTCCCACGAGACCCGTCCGGTCGCCGACGGCTCCAGCCCGGCAATGGCACGCAGCAGCGTGCTCTTCCCACTGCCACTCGGCCCGAGGACCGACACGATCTCCCCGTCGGCGACTGCGAGGTCGATGCCGGCCAACGCGACGGTGTCGCCGTACCGCACCTCGAGCGCTTCGACCCGCAACATCAGCGCGCCACCATGCCCATCGACTCAGAACTCCCCGAGATCGGCGACGCGGAACCGTTCGATGGCGAGGATCGCGGTCGCCGTCACCGCCATCAGGATGACGCTCGCCGCCATGGCGGCGCCGAAGCTCAACGGCCCGGGATGGGCGATGAGCCGGAAGATCACCACCGGCAGCGTCGGATAGTCGGGACGGGCGATGAAGATCGTCGCGCCGAACTCGCCGAGTGAGATCGCGAACGCGAACCCCGCCGCCACCAAGACGGCGCGCATCACGATGGGCAGATCGATCTCGCGCCACACCCGAGCCGGCGACGCGCCGAGCACGGCGGCCGTGTCGCGCAGGCGCTGGTCGATCGAGCGGAGCACCGGGATCATGACGCGGGCGACGAACGGCGCTGCCACGAGCGCGTGCGCGATCGGGATCAACCAGGGTGAGGCGCGCAGGTCGAACGGCGGCCGGTCGAGCGAGATGAGGAAGCCGAAGCCGATCATGACCGCCGACACGCCGAGCGGCAGGAGCAACAGCATGTCGAGCCCGCCCGTCCGCCGGGTCCGGGACCGAGCCCCGGCGATCGCGAAGGCGGCCAGGCCCCCGACGACGAGGGCGATCACGGTGGCCACGGTCGCGAAGACGAGGGAGTTGGCGATCGCCTCGACCGGCGGGACGAAGATCGTGCTCGTCCGCCGCAGCTCCGACAGCGCCCGGTAGAAACCGAGGCCGTAGCCGTTCGCGGTGTGGAACGAGCGCTCGACGAGGACGGCGAGCGGTCCTCCGAGCAGCACGCCGACGACGGCGAGGTTCAGTCCGACGGTGGCGCGTTCGCGCGCGGTGCGGGGGCGTCGAGCGGTCTCCGCGGCGGCGCGCAGTCGCATTGCGTCGGTACGCCGGCCCTGCGCGCGGCCGGCGACGAACAGGATGGCGACGACGGCCGCGAGCTGGATGATGGCGAGCGCCGCGGCCTGCGGCAGGTTCAGGAACTGGGCCGTCTGCCGGTAGATCTCCACCTCGAGCGTGGAGTAGCGCGGTCCGCCCAGGATGAGGATGACGCCGAACGACGTGAAGGTGAACAGGAACACGATCGCGGCGGCGGCGGCGATCGCCGGTCGCAACGCGGGCAGAGTGACCGACCGGAACGTCTGCCAGCGCCCGGCGCCGAGCACGCGCGCCGCGTCCTCCTGACGTGGGTCGAGGTGCGCCCACAGGCCCCCGACGGTGCGCACCACGACGGCGTAGTTGAAGAAGACGTGGGCGAGCAGGATGGCCGCAAGGGACTGGTCGAGCCCGAGGAAGGCGAGCGGCCCGCCCTCGCCGAGCAGTGACAGGAACGCGGAGCCCACCACGACCGTCGGCAGGACGAACGGCACGGTCACGGCGGCGCGCGCGAGCCGCTTGCCGCGGAAGTCGTAGCGCGCGAACACGTACGCCCCCGGCAGTGCCAGCAGCACGGTGAGGATGGTCGACACCGCCGCCTGCCACAGCGTGAACCACGCCACCCCGCGCAACTGCGAATCGGTGAGGACGTTGGTGATCGGCGTGAGGTCGAGGCTGCCGTCGGGTGTGAGGCCGCGCCCGATGATCGACGCCACCGGGTACATGAAGAACACCCCGAGGAACGCCAGCGGCACCGCCAGCATCAACCCGCGTGCCAGGCGCCCCCGGTCGATGCGTGCACTGGGTGCCAAATAGTCACCCGCTGCACGCATCAGAGATTGCCGTTCATCGGAGGACGGTGTCGGTCCATTCGGTGATCCAGGTGTCGCGGTTGCGGGCGATGTCTCTCGTCGGCAGCACCAGCGGCTTCGGCGCCACCTCCGCGAACTTCGTGAACTCGTCGGGCAGCTTGGCGCCCTCCCGCGCCGGGAAGACGTACATCTGCAGCGGCATGTCCTCCTGGAACCGTTGCGACAGCATGAAGTCGACGAACTGCTTCGCGGCCTTCTGATGCGACGTCCCCTTCAAGATGCCGGCGAACTCGATTTGGCGGAAGCACGTGTCGAGGAGCACACCCGTCGGGGCCTCGCTCGGTTTGGGGTCGGCGTTCACGACCTCGGAGGGAGGGCTGGATGCGTACGACACGACGAGCGGGTAGTTCCCCTTCCCGCTGCTGCCCGAGAACTCGGTGCTGTACGCCTGCTCCCAACCGTCGACGACCTTGACGTCGTTGTTGCGAAGCTGCGACCAGTAGTCGCGCCAGCCGTTGTTCCCGAGCTTGGCCACCGTCGCGAGCAGGAACGCAAGACCGGGTGACGACGTCGCCGCGTTCTCGACGACGAGCAGCCCCTTGTACTCGGGCTTCGCGAGGTCCTCGAGCGTCTGGGGGACCGGGAGCCGGTTGTCGGCGAAGTACTTCTTGTCGTAGTTGACGCACACGTCTCCCGTGTCGACAGGAGTCACCCGGTGCTTCGAGTCGAGCTGCAAGCCCTTCGGGACGGTGGCGAGCTCGGGGGACTTGTACGGGACGAAGATCCCTTCGTCCAGCGCCCGGCTCAGCAGCGTGTTGTCGACGCCGAAGAACACGTCGCCCAGCGGGTTGCTCTTGGTGAGGATCGCCTGGTTGACGGCCGCGCCGGCGTCGCCCGAGGGCAGCACCTTCACCGTCACGCCCGTCTCCTTCGTGAACTGCCGCATGACGCTCTTGGACACGTTGAAGGAGTCGTGGGTCACGAGGGTGATCGTGGTCTTGTCCGGCTTCGACGGCGTGGGTGTCGCCGCCGCGGGCGCTGCGACGGCCGCCACCGCGAGCAGCGACGTCGCGATCGCGAGCGTGAGAAGACGGCGCATGTCAGGTTCCTCCGATGTCGGGTTGCACGGCGAGCAGCGCGCCGTGGTCGAGCGAGACGGTGGCCACCGGCTCGCTGAACTCGTTGCTGACGCCGCGTGTGGAACCCGGGAGCAGGTCCTCGCCGTCGAGCGGGAAGCGCAGGCCCGTCGTGCGCACACCACGTGCGGGACCGCCCACCGCGAGCAGCGAGCACAGGTCGCCCGGTGCACCCGAGAGTTGCGCCTCGCGATGGATCACAGTGATGCGGGCGTCGCCGACGAGCGCTTCGATGTCGAGGTCCGCGAACGACGGCGACGCGAGGAGGAGCGCGTTGGCGAGGAAGTGGTCGAGCCGGCCGCCGTAGCCCCCGACGACGATGACGCGACGCGCGCCGCCGGCTCGTGCTGCGTGCAATGCGAGCTCGAGGTCGCTCTGGTCCTTGTCCGCCGGGTACCGCCGAACTTCGGCGCCACCGGCCACGGCCACGTCGACGGCCGCGGGGTCGGCGGAGTCGAAGTCCCCGATCACCAGGTCGACGCCTCGTCCCATCGCCAGCGCGTGCTCGACGCCGGAATCGGCGGCGACGACTGTGACGCCCGACTGCGGCAGGCGCGCCGCGACGTCGCCGTCGATCGGATCACCACCCGCGAACACGAGCGCCACGGCCACTTCGGGCGCGTCCACGATCTCCCTGTCTCCCTTCGCCGGCATTACCCGGTGCAGGTTCCACGGGTCGGTGGCGCTGCCACGTCTGCCGACGGCGGCACGGTCACCCTCTCAGCCCGGCTGTCCCGAGCTCCCCACGGGTCGAACCGAATCGTACCGCCTGACGCGACTCTCGACCGCTGCGTTTCGTGTGCAAGGGTGCAACGGTGCTGCGCCCCACGCGTCCCCTCGTCGCGCTCGGCGCGCTCGCACTGCTCGTTGCGGCGTGCAGTGGAGGCGGCGGCGGCAATCGGTCGACGTCGACAGCGCCCTCGACGGCAGCGAAAGCCCCGGCGACGTCGGTGCCCGCGACCACCGGCACCGGAGGCGCCGTACGCATCTCGCCGGCGCCGTGGAAGCTGCCGTCGCCCTCGGCGCGAGAAGTCGTGCTCACCGACGGCAAGCAGATGTTCCTGCTCGGCGGCTACGACGCCGCAAAGCAGACGACCG
>JALZAA010000439.1 GCA_030948625.1 Actinomycetota bacterium | reverse complement strand
CGGCTGGTACCACGAGGACTGGGTGGTGGGCGCGATGGGCCAGCCTTCTCGCCACGCTGGCGAGATGAGAGTGCTCGGGGTCGGTCCAGCGAACACTCGCGACGACAAGCACGGCGTCGACGAGTCGATCTGCGAACTCGATGAGCACGGTCTCGGGGTGTCTTGCGTGTGCGACTTCCCATTTCGCTTTGATCCCGTGTTCGTTCAGACGGGTGGCGAGCATCTGGACGTGGTCGGATTCGCCGATCTCTCCGAGACGCTGCGCCTCGCGGCGCGCTGGTAGCACCTCGACCAGCCACGGCGGAGGCCCGCCAAACGAGCCGATCCAGGCCGCGAGCGCGGGTAGCACGGCTTCCGAGGTCGTGGTCGCATTGACGCCCGCCACCAAAGTCGGGCTGGGTAGCGGGTCAGTGATGCGAGCGCTGGGTCCTACCATTAGAATTGGCCGGTCGGCCCGGGCCAGGAGTGATTCGGTGACACCTCCGAGCAGGTGCTCGCCAAGCACTCCCCGCGCGCGGGTAGCCATAGCGACAAGGGCTTGCGGCCGTTCGACGAGAAACGACAAGAGCGCGCCGGCGACATCGTTGTCGTGCAGCACGGTGGTTGTGCACGCTGCTCCTATCCCCTGCACGCGTCGACTCAGCTCGTAGATATCGACGAGCTCCGCCATGCCGGGCGACGAAACAGTCACGAACTCGACGGGGATCCCTGCTCGGACCGCCAGCGCACCCGCGGCCGGCAGCGCGCGGTCACCGTCGGGCTCGAGATCGAGCGAGACTACGATCGACGTGAACATCTCGACTCCGTTCGGCCCTCGCGCCCAGTCTCGGGCAATCTCAAGTCTGGTTCCGGTCCGAGCAGCGCTCGGTGATGAAGGTGTAAATCATTTTGTGCCCCTATCTGTTTGTCAAGCGGCAGCGTGTCGATCGGGGCTGTATGTGGTGCCGTCGCGCATCATGGCGAACAGCACATCGCAGCGGCGGCGAGCGAGCGCGAGAAGCGCGTGTTGGTGGCTCTTACGTTCGGCGCGTTTGCGGTCGTAGTACGCGCGCGAGGTCGGGTCGCGAAGCGACGCGAATGCCGAAAGGTAAAGCGCACGTTTCAGTCGGCGGTTTCCACGCTTCGACGCGTGCTCACCGCGGATCGAGCTTCCAGACCGGTGTGACACCGGCGCCAGGCCCGCATACGCGGCGAGGTGCCCAGCTGAAGCGAACTCACGACCGGAGATTCGACAAGCACGCGTGCGATGGTCCTGAACCCCATTCCAGGCATGGAGTTCAGGACCTCGAAAAGAGGGTGTGACTCGACCAACTCCTCCACCTGGACAGCGACCTCGCCGCGTTGACGGCGAAGCACCGTCAACTGCTCTGCCAAACGCGAAAGCACTTTCGCAGCGGCGTCGGCGCCGGTGACGACGACACTTTGCTCGGTCAACGCAGCCACGATCGCGTCAGCGAGACGATCACCAATCCTCGGCGCGCGTTGCCACAGACGTGCCGCGAGCCGAGCCCTGCCGAGCCCGCGAAGCGCTGTCGGTGACGGATAGCGCTGCAGGAGGTCCAACACAGCGGGATGACCAAGCTCAGGTCCGAGAACCCGCTCCAACGCTGGATGAATCTGGGTGAGCAGGCCACGCATCCGGTTCGACACCTGATTGATCTGAGCTGCGAGGTCTTCATCGAACCCGGCCAACATCGCGAGCTCCCCGGTCAGTTCGTCATCGCGGCGAAGCGCCCTCAACGCGTGTGGCATAGTCCGCGCCGTGTGGGCGATGATCGCAGCGTCACGAGCGTCGGTCTTGGCCTCGCCGGCATGAAGATCCGCCACGCGCCGCATCGCCAACCCCGGCAGATAGCCAACCTCAACACCTTGCGCTCGAGCCACAGCAAGCGGGAGCGCCCCGATCGTGGCCGGCTGATCCACGACGAACAACACCCGACCGTGCCGCTTGAGCGTGGTGATCAACGCAACCAACTCGGCTTCGTCCTGAGGCAGCGCCCGATCGAGCAACACGCCACCATCGACGCCCAGGGCCACAGCGTGATGGGCGGCCTTTCCGACATCGACGCCGACAAAGACATCGATCCGAACTTCACTACTTGGACTCACCGATCTCCCCTTCGGAACTAGGTGTCGACCCGACCACGGCAGCAAGTCTCGGCATCCACGTTACGGCGACCTCGAAGGTCACGGTCTCGCCCCTATCAGCGATCACTCGCCACCCAAACCCTCCGGCGACATCACAAAATCGATCATCACCGACAGGAGGACTCAGTCATACCGAAGAGCTCAGGCCGACATCGCCGAACGATTCAGCGACCCTTAGCAAGGTAACGGGAGCACATTCTCCCGAGCGAAATACGCGGCAGCGCGACGCAAGATCTCGACCTCGGTCTCCGCCACACGAAGCTTGCGGCGCAACTCGACAAGCTCCGCGCGCTCCGTCGATGACATGCCCTCACGACGGCCGGCGTCAAATCGGCTCGAGCCACCCAGCCCCGCAAACACGACTCCGAAATCCCCAGATCCTTCGCGAGCTCAGCAACCGGCTTGGCCCGCTCACGAGCAAGCTCAACAGCGCGCCGACGAAACTCCGGCGGATGCGGACGAGGCATATGGACTCCCTCCCGGGGACACCGCGTCCCCACAGGCTAAGTGTCCGGCAGAACGGGGGAAGCTCAAGTAACGACCGACCCGACAACGAGTTCTACCGATCCGACGACCACCTCCATGGGCGCCTGGGCGTGGCGGCGTTTCTTGCGTTTCTGATCCGTACGCCACTCAACCTGGCATTAGTCGACGCTCGGCGCGACCGATGGCTTGAGCGGTCGAGGATGGCGCTCGGATCGCGGTCGTTGAGTTGGTCGGGCTGGCAGCAATGGTTGCATCGCCGTGTGGACGTCGGTGTGGTCATGGCTCGTCCCGGTCGCCATCGCTGTACCACTGGTGGGGGGAGTTGTGGTTCGACGTGCGCAGCCGCGGTCGCCGCCTCGTACCGGAACTGTGCGGTTGGATCGGGATCGCTGCTGTGGCCACGGTGATCGTGCTCGCAGCCGGTCGGAGCGGAGCGTTGGCTGCTGGTGTGTGGCTGGTCCTGGCGGCGAGGCCGGTGGGTGCCATCGCGTTCGTGCGGGTCCAGATTGCTCGACTCCGACGCGGCGTCGTGAACACCGGGTCGAGCGACGCGGTGCAGGTTGTCGCCGTCGTGATCGGTGTCGTCGCTGTGGCGGTCGAACGGCGGATGCTGGCCGGGCTGGCCGGCCTGGTGATGCTCGCCGGGTTTCAGGTCATGTGGGTGCGGCGGCCGCCGGTCGTCGCGAAGGTGCTGGGCCTAAGGCAAATGGCGCTGGGTGTCGGCTGGTGGCCGTGGCTGCGGTCGGGGTGCTGGCGACATGAGATGTGCAGATGGACGACACGAGGAGATGCTCCGATGGACACGATCGATCCGATGACGACGTTGGGTGCCGTTGCGTTAAGCGAGCTCGTTCGCAGGGATATGCGGTGTGCTCCCCTTTCACGGCCTCGCCTTTCCTTGGCCGAAGTCGTCCCGTCGGCTGTTTAGCGTCTCCTGCTGCGGGTTCGTCAGCGCGAGACTGAGACCTTCGGGTTATGAGCGTGCAGATCGTCGTGGGAACCCAGCCGCGCGGGCGTGCGT
>JALZAA010000203.1 GCA_030948625.1 Actinomycetota bacterium | reverse complement strand
GCGGAGCCGGCCGCCGTCGGAGTCGTCGTCGGCTGCGTGCCGTTGGTCATCGCGATCGTCGGCCCGCTGCTGGAAGGGCGCACGCCATCGGCGCGATCCTCACGGCGGCGGTCGTCGTCGTGCTCGGCGCCGCCCTCGTACAGGGCGTCGGCCGGACGTCGTGGCAGGCGTTCGGCCTCTCGCTCCTCGCGTTGGCCGGCGAAGCGGCCTACTCGCTGCTGGCGGTGCCGATGCTGCCGCGTCTGGGGCCGGTCGGCGTTTCCATCCGGATCTGCGCCATCGCGGCCGTGATGCTGGTGGTCACCGCGCTCGCCGTCGACCGCGAAAGCGCGTTCCAGATGCCGTCGTGGGGTCAGGTCGCCGCCATCGCGTTTCTCGCCGTCGTCGTGACGGCGTTCGCCTTCGTCGCGTGGTACGAGAGCATCGGCCGGCTCGGCGTCGAGCGCGCCGGATTGTTCGCAGGGCTTCTTCCGGTCAGCACGCTCCTCGTGGGCGCGGTGGTCGGCACCGAGGCCATCGATGCTCTCGAGCTCGTCGGCACCGTCGTCGTCGGCGTCGGCCTGGCGTACGGGTTGATCAACACCGTCGGCGCCCGTGCGAGACCGATGTGACCAGGCGTACATTTCGCGCTCAACCCGCGAAGGGAGGGCAACCATGGTTGCGAACCCGCCCGAGGGATTCCCCCGCATCACGCCGTACCTCTTGTACGAGGACTGCGCGGCGGCGCTCGACTTCTTGTCCAAGGCCTTCGGGTTCACCGAGCAGCTACGCATCCCCGGGCCCGACGGCAACATCACGCACGCCGAGATGAGCCTCGCCGACGGCTTCATCATGATGGGCACGCCCGGCCCCGACTACGAGAACCCGACCCGCCACGGCTACGTGCACGCGACCGTGTACGTGTACGTCGACGACGTCGACAAGCACTTCGAGCGCGCGAAGGCGGCCGGCGCCAAGATCATCAGCGAGCCGGAGGACCAGTTCTACGGGGACCGCAACTACACGGCGGAAGACCCGCAGGGCCAGCAGTGGGGCTTCGCCACGCACACGCGCGACGTCGCCCCGCAGGACATCGCGTCGGGCTAGCTCTTCGCCTTCAGCGCCTCGATCAGCTTGGGTACGACCTTCGACGCGTCACCGACGATTCCGAGGTCGGCGACGCCGAAGATCGGCGCCTCCGGGTCCTTGTTGATGGCGATGATGTTGTCGGAGCCCTTCATCCCGACCATGTGCTGGGTCGCGCCCGAGATGCCGATGGCGATGTAGACCTTCGGCTTCACGGTCTTGCCGGTCTGGCCCACCTGCTTCGAGTACGGCACCCAGCCCGCGTCGACGATCGCGCGCGAAGCGCCCGACGCCCCCTTGAGCACCTTGGCGAGCTCCTCCACGAGCGGCTCGTAGGCCTCCGCGCTCCCGAGCCCGCGACCGCCTGACACGACGACCTCGGCGTCCTCCAGCTTGGGGCCTTCCTGTTCCTCGACGTGATGATCGAGCACCTGCGCCTCACCCGCTCGACCGGCGTCGACGTTGTCGACCTTCTCGACCTCGGCTGCGCCGGCGCCGCCGGGCTCGGCCGCGAACGACTTGGGCCTTATGCCGGCGAGGTACGGCTTCTCGCCCTCGAAGGCGGTGGTCACGATCGTGTTGCCGCCGAACACCGCCGTGCTCACGGTGACCGTGTCGCCCTCGACGCCGATCGCGTTGCCGTTGGTGAGCACGGGCCGGTCGAGCCGGACGGAGAGACGGCCCAATGCGTCGCGCCCGTCGTAGCTCTGGGCGAACACGATGAGATCGGGCTGCTGCTCTCCGACGAGCTGGGCGAGCAGCGCCCCGCCGACCACGCCGCTCAGGGACGAGCCGTGATCGACGGCGTACACCTTGCTCGCGCCGTATTCGCCGAGCTGGGGCGCCACCGCGTCGGCGTCGGCGCCCGCGTAGACGGCCTCGACTGTGTCGCTGATCTCGCGCGCCTTCGTGAGCAGCTCGAGCGTCGCCGAGGTGGGCTTGCCCTCAGCGGCTTCGGCGTACACCCATACCTTCGGGAGCGTCATCTGCAGTGGCCTCCTAGATGACCTTGAGCTGCTC
>JALZAA010000374.1 GCA_030948625.1 Actinomycetota bacterium | reverse complement strand
CGTCGAGCGTGAACGGCGAGAGCGGGTCGCGCACGTGCTGGAGCTCTGTGGCTTGACCGCTGTCGCGCGCGAGCCCGCGGGCTCATTGCCGATGGGGCTGGCGCGGATGGTGGAGCTGGCGCGGGCGATCGTGGACCCGCCGCGGGTCCTGCTCCTGGACGAACCGACGTCCGGCCTCGGCGACACCGAGATGACGCGGTTGGGGGAGCGCATCCGTGCCATTCAGGCAGAAGAGTCGTGCGCGGTCTTGCTGGTCGAGCACGACGTGGGATTCGTCATGGAGCAGTGCGACCGGATCGTCGTGCTGAACCTGGGCGAGGTGATCGCGGTTGGCACTCCGAAGGAGATCCAATCCGATACTGCGGTGCGCACCGCGTACCTCGGTGAGTAATGACCAACGGGGGGAGATGACGTGAAGCGATTCAAAGTGGCGGGCGTGGTTGCGGTCCTGGCGCTCGCCATCGCGACCAGCAGCGTGGCCGTCGCCGAATCATCGGCGCCGTCGAATCGCCCGACGCGCGGTGTCACGAACGACACGATCACCGTGGGCGGGCTCGGGTACGCAGCGTTCTACGCCGACTCGGCCGTGGGCGCACAGGCCCGGTTCGACCTGGCCAACAACAGCAACGAGATCCCGGGGGGAAGGAAGATCAACTTCCTCGGCTTGCGCGACGACGGGAGTGACCCGAGCAAGAACCGCGACGAGGGGACAAAGCTCGTCCAAGAGGATCAGATCTTCGCCGCGGTACCGGTGATCACGCCGTTCCTCGGCGCGAGCGACTTCTTCGCCCAGAACAAGACGCCGTTCATCGGTTGGGGCATCGCGTCAGGGTTCTGCGACAACCCGTTCGGCTTCGGGTTCAGCGGGTGCCTGACCCCCGAGAACCCGAAGACGGCCGCATCCACCTGGGGCGATCTGATCAAGAAGGGCCCGTTCAACGGGGACTCCAAGGGCAAGACGGCTGCCGTGATCTCGGAGGACAACGACTCCGGCCGGGCGGGTGTGAAGGTGATCAGCGCTTCGGCCAAGGCCGGCGGCTTCAAGGTCGTCTACAAGAAGAACCCCGTCCCGCCGCCGCCGGCGGCAGTGAGCGACTACACGCCGTTCGCCAACGAGATCATGACGAGCAACAACGGTCGGCCGCCCGACGTTGTGTTCGTGGTGACTGCCTTCTCGAACGTGACCGGAATCCAGGCCAAGTTGACCGAGCTCGGCTACCAGGGCGTGCTCACGAACGCGGTCGGCTATGACCCCCGGCTCGCGTCCCAGTTCACGGGGTCGTCGACGTTCATCCAGTTCAACGCGTTCGAGTCCGCCCAGCACGGCAACACCGCGATGCAGCAGATCATCGACGAGATCCGGGCCGTGAAGCCCGACCAGATGCTGACGCAGCCGGTGCTCGCGGGGTACCTGTCCGCCGACATGTTCGTACAGATGCTCAAGAAGACGGGCAAGAACCTCACGGACACGAGCTTCTTGAAAGCCGCGAACAAGAACTTCAAGTACGAGCCGAAGGACATCGCAGGGCCAATCAGCTTCCCCGCCGGTCACTCGACCGGGGGGACGTGCGGCACGCTCGTGGAGAGCGACGGCGCCAACTACACCATCCGCGTGCCGTTCGCCTGTTACAAGCGGGTCAAGGTTGGCTAGGCGGTAGTCAGAAGAGAGCCCGAGGAGCCGCGTTCGAGATCACGAGGAGCCAGTCGTGGAGAAGCTTCTCAACCTCGTGATCTCGGGCGCGGTGTCTGGCGCCATCTACTCCGTGATGGCGTCGGGCCTCGTACTGACGTACCAGAGCTCAGGCATCTTCAACTTCGGCCACGGCGCGGTCGCGTTCGCCACCGCGTACCTGTACTTCCAGTTGCACGCCGCGACCTCGGCCGGCGGGCTGGGCTGGCCCATCGTCCCCTCCGCGATCGTCGCGATCTTCGTGTTCGCGCCGCTGCTCGGGCTGCTGCTCGATCGCATCCTGTTACGGCGACTCGCCGACGCGCCCGTGTACGCCCGCATCGTCGGCACGATCGGACTGCTCGTCGCCCTCCCGGCGCTGGTGCTGTGGCTGGTCGAGACGGTCGCCAACTCGGTCCTCGAGTTGGGCCTACCCACGAACACGCCCGGCTTCCAACCGCCCGGGCTCGGCCCGTCACCGCG
>JALZAA010000359.1 GCA_030948625.1 Actinomycetota bacterium | reverse complement strand
CGCATCGAGTGCTTCGACATCTCGAACCTCCAGGGGACCGAGATCGTGGGGTCGATGGTGGTGATGGAGGACGGGCTCGCGAAACGGTCGGACTACCGCCGCTTCAAGGTTCGTCACCAGGAAGGGCAGGACGACTTCGCTGCGATGGAAGAGGTGCTGACCCGCCGGTTCCGCCGCTATCTCTCCGAGCGTGAGGAGGGCGCCCGGAAGGGAAGGCGATTCGCGTACCCGCCGAACCTGTTGGTCGTCGACGGGGGCAAGGGACAGCTCGGGGTGACCGTCCGGGTGCTGGAGGAGCTGGGCCTCGAGGAGATCTCGGTCGCAGCGCTGGCGAAGCGCTTCGAGGAGGTGTACGTGCCGGACCGGGAGGAGCCGGTGCAGGTGCCGCGCGACTCGGAAGCGCTCTATCTCTTGCAGCAGGTTCGCGACGAGGCGCACCGCTTCGCGATCACATACCACCGCCAGCGGCGCCAGAAGAAGATGACGCGCTCCGTCCTCGACGAGGTGCCCGGGCTCGGGCCGACGCGCCGGACGCGGCTCATGAGAGAGTTCGGGTCCGTGAAGAAGCTGCGCGAACGCAGTGAGGACGAGCTGGTGGCGATCCCGTGGCTCCCGGAACGGGTGGGTCGGGGACTCTACGCGCGTCTGCACGGCGACCGCGCGACGATGGACGGTCGCGGTGACTGATCACGAGCCCCTCGACGTCACGATCATCAGCGGCCTGTCCGGTGCGGGCCGGTCGGCCGCAGGTGATGTCCTGGAGGACCTCGGCTTCTTCGTGATCGACAATCTGCCCCCGGCTTTGATCCCGAAGGTCACCGAGCTCGGCCGCGGGCGCGAGGGCAGCCGGTTCGCGCTCGTGGTCGACACCCGGGCGGGGGAGTTCCCTTCGGAGCTCGAGGCCGCGCTCGGCGAGCTGCGCGAGAGCGGAGCGCGAACGCGCGTGCTGTTCCTCGACGCCTCCGACGAGGTGCTGGTCCGCCGGTTCGATGCCACCCGCCGGCGGCATCCGCTGGCCGACTCGCACCGCGTCAGCGACGGCATCGCTCGTGAGCGGGAGCTGCTGGAGGAGCTGAAGGGCCAGGCCGACATCGTTCTCGACACATCCGAGCTCAACGTCCACGAGCTGCGCGACCGCCTTCGCGAGCTGTTCGGCGAGCCGGCCGAGGTCAGGAGCGGCCTGCAGATCAGCGTGGTGTCGTTCGGCTACAAGCACGGGCTCCCGCTCGACGTCGATCTCGTGTTCGACTGCCGCTTCCTGCCGAACCCGCACTGGGTCGAGTCGCTGCGCCCCCTGCCGGGCACCGACGCGCGGGTGCGCCGGTACGTGATGAAGCAGGACGAGACACAGGAGTTCCTCGAGGAGCTGGAGCGGCTGTTCGCCCTCGTGCTCCCGGCGTACGTGCGCGAGGGCAAGTCGTACCTCTCGATAGGTGTCGGCTGCACCGGGGGCCACCACCGCAGCGTCGTGATCGGGGCCGAGATCGCCAAGGTGCTCGAGCGGCTCGGCTTCCGCGCCCGCGTCCACCACCGGGACCTCGACCGTGAGTGACTTGGCGCCCGGCGGCCCCGCGGTGGTCGCGCTCGGAGGCGGGCACGGGCTCTCGGTCGTCCTGCGCGCGGCGCGCCAGTATGCGGGCACGGTCACGGCCGTCGTCAGCGTCGCCGATGACGGCGGATCGTCCGGGCGGTTGCGTCGCGACTTCGGCGTTCCTGCGCCCGGCGACCTGCGCAAATGCATCGTCGCAATGGCCGGATCCGACGCCGTGTGGCGCGAGGCGTTCGAGTACCGGTTCGGCGGGGGCGAGCTCGGCGGGCACGCCCTCGGGAACCTCGTCATCGTCGGGTTGGCCGAGACGCTCGGCGACTTCACCGCCGCCCTCGACGAGGCGGGGCGGCTGCTCCGCACCGTCGGCCGCGTGCTCCCGGCCACGACCGACATCGTCGTGCTGAAGGCCGACGTCGAGGGCGAGGCGGTCGAGGGCCAGGTCGCCGTGCAGAACAGCGCCGGCCGTATCCGCCGCGTCGAGCTGGTCCCCCAGGACGCCGCTGCGTCGCCCGACGCAATCGGGGCCATCGAGCAGGCCGACCAGGTCATCTTGGCGCCGGGCTCGCTCTATACGAGCCTGCTGCCCGTGCTGTGCGTCCGCGAGCTGCAGGCGGCGGTCGGTGCCGCCGGCGGGCGCGTCGTGCAGGTCGCCAACCTGCGCCCGCAGCAGCCCGAGACCGCCGGGCTCGACGCCACCGACCACCTGCGGGCGGTTCTCGAGCACGGGACGCGCGTCGACACCTTCCTGTACGAAGCGGGCGGGGCGATGGCGGCCGACGAGGCTGCCATCCGCACCTGGGCCGTGGAGCCGGTCGGCGGCGAGGTGGCCCGGGGTGACGGGCTGCTCCACGATCCGGGCAAACTGGCGATGGCGCTGCGGGCTCTGCTGTAGTCCGTCGGCGGCGAGCGCCGAGAGTCGAGAGTCGAGAGTCGACGAGCACGGAGGCACATCTGATGGCGGTACGAGTGGGGGTCAACGGATACGGGCGGATCGGTCGGTCCTTCCATCGCGCCCTGCTCGACCGGGGCGAGAGCGCCGGGGTCGAGTTGGTGGCGGTCAACGACCCGTTCGGGGACAGCGAGACGATGGCGTTCCTGCTCAAGCACGACTCGGTCGGCGGGACCATCCCCAACGAGGTGAAGGTCAGCAACGGCGGCTTCTCGGTCGACGGCAAGGAAGTGAAGAAGCTCGAGGTCCGGGAGCCGGCCGAGATCCCCTGGGGCGACCACGGCATCGATGTGGTCATCGAGTCGACGGGTGTGTTCACCGCTCGTGACGCCGCCGCCGGCCACCTCCAGGGTGGCGCGAAGAAGGTGATCATCTCGGCGCCGTCGGGCGATGCCGACGTCACCCTGTGCATCGGCGTCAACGACGACGCCTACGACCCGGCGAAGCACCAGGTGGTATCGAACGCGTCGTGCACGACGAACTGTCTGGCGCCGCTGGCCAAGGTGCTGCTCGACCGGTTCGGCGTCGAGCAGGGCTTCATGACCACGATCCACTCGTACACGAGCGACCAGGCGCTGCAGGACATCGCGCAGACGAGCCGCAAGGGCAAAGCCGACCTGCGCCGGATGCGCGCCGCAGCGCTGTCGATCATCCCGGCCAGCACGGGTGCGGCGAAGGCGATCGGGCTCGTGCTCCCCGAGCTCAAGGGCAAGCTCGACGGCACCTCGATGCGGGTCCCCACGCCGACCGGGTCGATCACCGATCTCGTCGCCGTGCTCAACGAGAGCGCCGGCGTCGACGACGTGAACGAGGCGTTCGCAGCCGCCGCCAACGACGCCTCGTACAAGGGTGTGCTCACGTACACCGACGAGCCACTCGTCTCCGCCGACATCGTCGGTGACCCTGCGTCGTGCATCTTCTCCGCCAAGGACACGATGGCGAACGGGAAGATGGTGAAGGTGCTCGGCTGGTACGACAACGAGTGGGGTTTCTCGAACCGCCTCGTCGATCTCGCCGCTTTCCTTGGCGAGAGCTGAGCTCGGGATCCCCCCGCTCGAGGCGCTGCGAGGCGGGGCTCTCGAGCGCGGCGCTCGCGTCCTCGTGCGGGTCGACCTCAACGTCCCGCTGCAGGACGGCGCGGTCGCCGACGACCTGCGCATCGCGTCCGCCCTGCCCACGCTCGAATGGCTGCGCGCGCAAGAGGTCGCCGTCGTCGTCGCCGGGCACCTGGGCCGGCCGAAGGGCGCGCCCGATCCCAAGTACTCGATGGCGCCCGTGGCGGCGCGCCTGAGCGAGCTGCTGGGCATGGAGGTGCCCGTCGCGCCCGGCGTCGTCGGCCCGAGGGTGGAGCCCTACGTCGCGAGCCTCGGGCCCGGCGAGGTCGTGATGCTCGAGAACCTGCGCTTCGAGCCCGGGGAGACGACCGACAACCCCGCCTTCGCCACCAATCTGTGCGAGCTGGCCGACGCGTACGTGAACGAGGCGTTCGGTGCATCGCACCGCGCGCACGCCTCGATCGTCGGCCCTCCTCGCGTCCTGCCCAGCGCGGGAGGCCTGTTGCTGTTCCGGGAGGTCGACACGCTGTCGCGCTTGCTCGAAGGCGGCGAGCACCCGTTCGTCGCGGTTCTCGGCGGCGCGAAGGTCAGCGACAAGCTGGGTGTGATCGACGCGCTGCTGCAGCGCTGCGACGCGATCCTCGTCGGCGGGGCGATGATGTTCACGTTCCTGCTCGCGCAAGGCCATGCCGTCGGCGACTCGCTCGTAGAGCCCGAGATGGTCGACGAGTGCCGGCGGCTCCTCGAGACCGGTCGGGTGCGTATCCCGACCGACGTCGTCGTGGCCCGCGACGTCGCCGACGACGCCGACACGACGGTCGTCGCCGCCGACGCGATGCCCGCGAGCGAGAAGGGCCTCGACATCGGCCCGGAGACCGCTGCCGCCTTCGCAGCCGAGATCGAGGAAGCTGCGTTGCTGCTCTGGAACGGCCCCATGGGCGTGTTCGAGGTCGAGCCCTTCGCGGCCGGCACTCGGGCCGTCGCCGAAGCAGTGGCGCGGTGCGCCGGCTTTACCGTGGTGGGCGGCGGTGACAGCGCGGCCGCGGTGCGGCGTTTCGAGCTGAGCGACCGAATCGATCACGTGAGCACCGGTGGCGGCGCGTCGCTCGAGTTCATCGAGCAAGGCGACCTCCCCGGCCTTCGTGCCCTGCGAGAATCCCCGATGCGTTCCTGAAGCCCGCTGGGCGGGCTCCCTGCACGCATCAACGACGATGGAGAGGTGATGGCGGAAACCGAGCGGCGGCCGATCATGGCCGGGAACTGGAAGATGCATCACACGCACCTGGAAGCGATCCAGGTCGTGCAGAAGCTGTCGTACCGGTTGGACGACCGCGACTACAAGGCGTGCGACATCGTCATCTGTCCTGCGTTCACCGCCCTCCGCTCGGTGCAGACCGTCCTCGAGGCCGATCGCATCCCGATGCAACTGGGGGCTCAGAACGTCCACTGGAAGGACTCGGGCGCGTTCACCGGCGAGGTGAGCCCGCCCATGCTGGCCAAGCTCAATGTGTCGTACGTCATCGTCGGCCATTCGGAGCGCCGTCAGCTGTTCGGCGAGACCGACGAAATGGTCAACCTGAAGTTCAAGGCCGTGCTCAAGCATGAGATGACGCCGATCGTGTGCGTGGGGGAGACGCTCGAGGAGCGCGAGGCTGGCCGGACCGACGAGCGTGTCGACACCCAGGTCCGAGCCGCGTTCGCGGGCGTGCGGGCCGCGGGCGCGAACCTCTCGGT
>JALZAA010000345.1 GCA_030948625.1 Actinomycetota bacterium | reverse complement strand
TGCCGTTCGCGAAGTGGTTCGTGGGCGGCACGCTGAACGTCAGCGCGAACTGCCTCGACCGCCACGTCGCCGCCGGCCACGGCGACCAGGTCGCGTACCACTGGGAAGGCGAGCCCGGTGACACGCGCACCATCACGTACGCGCAACTTCTCGACGACGTGCAGCGGGTAGCGAACGCGCTCAAGTCGCTCGGGATCCAGAAGGGCGATCGGGTCAACATCTATCTCGGGATGGTCCCCGAGCTGCCGATCGCGATGCTGGCGTGCGCGCGCATCGGCGCGCCGCACTCGGTTGTCTTCGGCGGCTTCTCGGCCGACGCGCTCCGCGACCGCATCAACGACGCCGAGGCGCGGCTCCTCATCACGGCTGACGGCGCCTGGCGCCGGGGACAGATCGTGCCGCTCAAGGAGAGCGCCGACACGGCCATGGCCGCGACGCCGTCGATCGAGCGGTGCCTCGTCGTGCGCCGCACCGAGCACGACGTGCCGATGCAGGACGGCCGCGACCTCTGGTGGGACGACGTCGTCTCCGGTCAGGCCGCCGAATGCCCGCCGGAGCCCATGGACTCCGAGGACCTCCTCTATCTCCTCTACACGAGCGGCACGACCGCCAAGCCCAAGGGGATCATGCACACGACCGGCGGGTACCTCACGCAGGTCGCATGGACCCACCTGAACGTCTTCGACATCAAGCCTGACACCGACGTGTATTGGTGCGCGGCCGACGTCGGCTGGGTGACCGGCCACTCGTACATCGTCTACGGCCCGCTCGCCAACGGCACGACGAGCGTGATGTACGAGGGCACGCCCGACTTCCCCGACAAGGACCGGCTCTGGTCGATCGTCGAGCGTTACGGGGTGACGATCCTCTACACCGCGCCCACCGCCATCCGCAGCTTCATGAAGTGGGGGACCGAGTACCCCGAGAAGCACGACCTGTCCTCGCTACGGCTGCTCGGCACCGTGGGCGAGCCGATCAACCCGGAGGCATGGGTCTGGTACTGGCAGCACATCGGCGGCGGCCGGTGCCCGGTCGTCGACACGTGGTGGCAGACCGAGACGGGCTCGATCCTCATCAGCCCGTTGCCCGGCGCGACCACCCTGAAGCCCGGGAGCGCGACGTTCCCGCTTCCCGGCGTCGGCGCCGACGTCGTGGACGACCGCGGCGAGTCCGTTCCCATCCCCGGCGGCGGATACCTCGTGCTCACCCGGCCGTGGCCGTCCATGCTGCGCGGCATCTGGGGCGATCCGGAGCGCTATCGCGACACGTACTGGAGTCGATTCCCCGGGAAGTACTTCGCCGGCGACGGCGCCAAGCGCGACGAAGAGGGCTACTACTGGCTGCTGGGGCGCGTCGACGACGTGATGCTCGTCAGCGGGCACAACATCTCGACGGCCGAGGTCGAGCACGCACTCGTCGGCGACACGAAGGTCGCGGAGGCCGCTGTGATCGGACGGACCGACGCGACCACCGGCCAGGCGATCAGCGCGTTCGTGATCCTGCGGGCCGGCAACGAGCCGAGCGACGAGCTCGCGAACCAATTGCGGAATCATGTCGCCGACACCATCGGTCCCATCGCCAAGCCGAAGACGATCTTGTTCACCGAGGAGCTGCCGAAGACGCGCTCGGGCAAGATCATGCGCCGGCTCCTTCGCAATGTGGCAGAGGACGAGCAGCTGGGCGACACGACCACGCTCGCCGACCCGTCGGTGGTCGAGGGGATCAAGGATCGCTACCTCTCGACCCAAGGTGGCGACGCGGAGGAGTGAGCCGCTCGTACCCGGAGCACTGGACCTGGCGCGAGGGACCGGTCTCGCCCGGTGCCGCCGTCGTCATCGACCTCGACGGCGTGCTGTCCGACGCCGCCAGCCGCCAGCACTATCTCGAGGCGCCCCGCCGGGACTGGCGCGCGTTCTTCGACGCCTGCGGTGACGACCCCGTCATCGAAGAGGTCAAGGTCCTCCTCGACCTGCTCGACCCATCGCTGGCGATCGTGCTGCTCACCGCGCGCCCGGAGCGGGTCCATCACCTGACCGAGGCCTGGCTCGAGCGGTACCGGATCCGGTGGGACGTGCTCGTGATGCGACCGTGGGGCGACTTCGAGGTGTCGCGCGACTTCAAGCGCCTGTCGGTGGCGGAGCTCCGCCGGTACGGCTTCGACCTGAAGCTCGCGGTCGAGGACGACCGGCGCAACGTCGAGATGTTCCGCGCCGAGGGGATCCCCTGCATCTATTTCCATTCCGGCTACTACGACTGAACGAGTCCCTTGGTCGCCGCGACCTTCCTGGCGCTCGGCTCGGCGGCGCTGCACGCGGCGTGGAACCTGCTCGTCAAGACCAGCGGCGACCGGTTGGTCGCGGCGTGGGGTCTCTTCCTCACCGGCGGGATCCTGTTCCTCCCTGTGTTCCTGGTCGTCGACCGGCCGGGTGCGGACGGGCTCCCGTTCCTCGCGGCGTCGAGCGTCGTGCACGTCGTCTATGTGGTCGCGCTGACGAGCGCGTACGAGCACGGTGACTTCTCGCTCACGTACCCGCTCGCCCGTGGCGGAGGCGCGCTCCTCGCTGCCGCCGGGGGCGTGCTGTTCCTCGGCGACTCGCTGCCGGCGCTCGCCTGGCTCGCCATCGCCGTCATCGTGGGCGGGCTCGCGTCGTTGGTTCGACCCCAGGCCGGACGGGTCGCTCTGTTGTGGGCGGGGCTCACCGCCGCCACGATCGGGGTGTATACGACGCTCGACGCCGCCGGCGCCCGCCGCTCGAGCGGCCTCGGCTACGGGATCGCGATCGTGCTCGGCGCCGCGGCCGGTTGGTTGTTCCTCCACGAGCGGTTGGGCCGGGCCCGCCTGGCCTCGGCCGTGGTCGTGACCACGGGCCTCGTGCTGCTCATCGTGTGGAGATAGCCGCGACCGGGAAGGAACGCGGGACCCGTACGATGCGAGGGAACGCCGGGCCCGACCGAAGCGTTGGGACGGTGAGAGGTGATGTGAGAATGCGAAGCGCATTCACGAATACGCTCAAGACCACCATCCTCCTGGCTTTCCTGGGGGCGCTGTTCATCGGCATCGGCGGCCTGTTCGGCCAGGGCGGTCTGATCATCGGGCTGGTGCTCGGCCTCGTCATCGTCGGCGGGTCGTACTGGTTCAGCGACAAGATCGCCGTCGCCGCGGCCCGGGCCAAGCCCGTCAGCCGTGAAGAGGCCCCCCGCCTGTACGCGATCGTCGAGGAGCTGGCCCAGAAAGACGGGATCCCGACGCCGCGGATCTACATCTCACCCGAGCCGCAGCCCAACGCGTTCGCCACGGGACGCGGCCCCAAGCACGCGGTCGTGGCCGTCACGCAGGGCATCCTCGGGGTGCTCGATGACGACGAGCTGCGCGGCGTGCTGGCCCACGAGATGTCGCACGTTCGCAACCGCGACATCCTGATCGGATCGGTCGCGGCCGCGATCGCGCTCGGGATCACGCTCATCGCCCGCCTCGCGATGTTCGGTGCCATCTTCGGCGGAGGCGGCGGCGACAACGAGGGCGGCAACATCTTCGGCCTCCTCGCGTTGGCGATCCTCGCCCCGCTGGCTGCGGGGTTGCTGCAGCTGGCACTGACTCGCTCCCGCGAGTACCAGGCCGACGCATCGGGTGCGCATTTGGTCGGCGAAGGCGAGCCCCTCGCCCGCGCCCTCCAGAAGATCGAGGCCGCGGCCAAGCGGACCCCGATGGACGTGAACCCGGCCGAGGCCACGGCCTACATCATCAACCCCCTCACGGGCCGCCAGGTGAACTTCGCCAGGCTCTTCTCGACCCACCCGCCCACCGAGGAGCGCATCGCCAGGCTCCGGGAGTTCGATCGCACGCACGCCGTCTGATCTACCCCGCCCAACCGCACACGGCCGGCTCCGCCCACCCCGGAGCCGGCCGTTGTGCATCACGAACGCACGCGTAATCGAGGGGACCGACGCTGGGCCGTCGGCGAGCGGCGAGTTCGGGCGCGAGGCGAAGCCGAAGCGCCCGTGTCTGAGTCCGCCGCCGATCCGTCCGGCGGCGGTTCCCGTCGCGGTCGCTAGTCGCGGAAGTTGGTGAACTGCAGCGGGATGCCGAAGTCCTTGTCGCGGAGCTTGGAGATGGCCGTCTGCAGATCATCCCTCTTCTTGCCGCTCACGCGCAGCTGCTGACCCTGCACCTGGTGTGAGACGCCCTTCAGGCCGAGGCCCTTGATGAACTTGCCGATCTCGCGAGCCTTCTCGTCGGAGATCCCGACGTTGAGGGTTGCGGTCTGGCGCACCGTGCCCTTGGCGGCCTCTTCGACGCGGCCGTAGGACAGCAGCTTCAGCGACACCTTGCGCCGCACGAGCTTCTCTTCGAGCACTTGTGACAGGGCGCGGAGGCGCTCCTCGCTCGAGGTGTGGAGGTCGATGGACGTGTCGCCGAGGTCGATGCTGCTGTGCGTGTCTTTGAAGTCGAACCGGTTCGCGATCTCGCGGCGCGCCTGGTCGACCGCGTTGCGGACTTCCTGCCTGTCGACTTCAGAGACGACGTCAAATGTCGGCATCACAACTTCTCCGGAGAGCGTTCTGAGGTGGCTGGTATCGTACGCGGCCCGGGGTCGGTACCCGAGTGGCCAAAGGGGGCAGTCTGTAAAACTGCTGCGAAAGCTACGCTGGTTCGAATCCAGCCCGGCCCACCACCCGTGCGACCGGCGTCAGCGCCTCGGCCAAGGCCCGTCCCTGAGGGGCGGGCCGTTTCGCGCCGGCCCCCTTCTGCGACGTAGCGGAGACGGCGGCGTCTCGGGCGATGCGCCTGACGACGGCGATCAGTAGGGCCCTCCGCGGCTCTTACCCGCGGTCGTCAGAGCATGCGCTGCATCTCGACGACGTCGAGCCAGCGGCCGAATTTGCGTCCGACCTCGCGCTCGGTGCCGACGAGGGCGAAGGCGCACGCCTCGTGGAGCGCGATCGACACCTCGTGGCCGCCCACGATCCGGGCGACGATCGAATGGAAGCCGTGGTCCGAGGCGAGGCGCACGAGCTCGTCGAGCAGCAGGCGTGCCACCCCCTGTCCGCGCCGCTCTCGCTGGACGTACACGGAGTCCTCGACCGTGGGCCGGTACGCCGGCCGGGCGTGGAACGGTGACAGCGAGCCGAACCCGACGACTTCGCCGGTCGGCTCGTCGACGGCGACGACCGCTGGATGGGCACCGGAATGAGCGTCGAGCCACTCGACCTGCTCGTCGAGCGTGCGGGGGACGAGGTCGAACGTCACGGTCGACTCGGCCACCTCGACGTTGTAGATGGACCGCATCGCCTCGGCGTCACGCCGCTCGGCCAGCCGTACCGTGAAGCCCACCGACGCTGACGCTATCGCAGGGGGTTCGGCGCCAGACCATTGCTATCCTTTGAGGCTCGCCCCCTTAGCTCAGTCGGCAGAGCACTTCCATGGTAAGGAAGGGGTCTACGGTTCGAGTCCGTAAGGGGGCTCGGCGGTGTAGCTCAGTTGGCAGAGCACGCGGCTCATAATCGCGGCGTCGCGGGTTCGAGTCCCGCCACCGCTACCACATCCCAACGACCAGCACTACGACACCAACACGGAGAGCAGCGGAATCGTGAGTAAGCAGAAGTTCGAGCGGACGAAGCCTCACCTCAACGTCGGGACGATGGGGCACATCGACCACGGGAAGACCACCCTGACCGCGGCGATCACCAAGGTCCTGCACGACAAGGACCCGTCGACGGAATACACCTCGTTCGACGACATCGACAAGGCGCCCGAGGAGCGCGAGCGGGGGATCACGATCAACATCGCCCACGTGGAGTACGAGACCCCGAACCGGCACTACGCGCACGTCGACATGCCCGGGCATGCCGACTACATCAAGAACATGATCACGGGCGCGGCCCAGATCGACGGCGCGATCCTCGTGGTCGCCGCCACCGACGGCCCGATGCCCCAGACGCGTGAGCACGTGCTGCTGGCCCGCCAGGTCGGCGTCCCCTCGATCGTGGTTGCCCTCAATAAGGTCGACGCCGTCGAGGACGAGGAGCTACTCGACCTCGTCGAGCTCGAAGTCCGCGAGCTCCTCACCGAGTACGAGTTCCCGGGTGACGACGTCCCCGTCGTGCGGGTGAGCGCGCTGAAGGCCCTTGACGGCGACGCGACCGCCGTCGAGCAGGTCGTCGAGCTGATGAACGCGGTCGACACCTATGTCCCCGAGCCCGTCCGCGAGCTCGAGAAGCCCTTCCTCATGCCCATCGAGGACGTGTTCTCGATCACCGGCCGGGGGACCGTCGTCACGGGCAAGGTAGAGCAGGGAATCATCCACACGGGCGACGAGGTCGAGATCATCGGGATCAAGGACACCACGAAGACCGTCGTCACCGGGGTGGAGATGTTCCGCAAGCTCCTCGACGAGGGCCGCGCCGGCGACAACATCGGGGTGCTGCTGCGGGGCACCAAGAAGGAGGACGTCGAGCGGGGCCAGGTGCTCGCCAAGCCCGGCTCGATCACTCCGCACACGAACTTCTTGGCGCAGGTGTACGTGCTGACCAAGGACGAAGGCGGGCGACACACGCCGTTCTTCGGCAACTACCGGCCGCAGTTCTACTTCCGGACGACCGACATCACCGGCAGCATCGGCCTCCCCGAGGGGGTCGAGATGGTCATGCCCGGCGACAACACCGAGATGACCGTCGAGCTCATCGCCCCCATCGCGATGGAAGAGGGCCTGCGGTTCGCCATCCGCGAGGGTGGCCGCACCGTCGGCGCCGGCCGCGTCACCAAGATCGTCCAGTAGGGGAACCCAGTGGCCAGCGACAAGCGTGTGAAGGTGACCCTCGCGTGCGAGGTCTGCAAGCGACGGAACTACATCACGGTGAAGAACCGGACGAATGACCGCGAGCGCATCGAGATGAAGAAGTACTGCCGCTGGGACCGTCGCCACACCCTCCACAAAGAGACGCGGTAGTCACCCACCGACGCGGCCGTAACCCCACTCGGCCGGCAGGAGTCTGAATGGGCACGGATCCGACCGCAGAGATGAGAGCGGAGGTGGACCGGCTGGTCGACGCGGCTCGCCGCGGTGACCGGGCGGCGTTCGACGAGCTCGTGCGTCGCACCTACGTCGACACCTACACCCTCGCCATGCGGTTGACGGCCAACGAGGAGGACGCACGCGACGTGGTGCAGGAGTCGTATCTCCGAGCCTGGAAGGGCATTCGGCGCTTCCGCGGCGACGCGCAGTTCTCCACGTGGATGTACCGGATCACGGCCAACGCCGCCGCCACCCTCGTGCAGAAGCGGCGCCGCCGGCGCGTCGAGTCGCTCGAGACCGTCGACGAGCCCATCGAGGCGTCGCTCGACGCGCAGCCGGAGGCGGCGGCCGTGTCGGCTGTCGGGATGGAGGCGCTCGCCCGCGCCGTCGACGCGCTCCCGCCGAAGCTCCGCGCCATCGTCGTGCTCAAGGACGTGTACGGGCTTCCCCACGAGGCGATCGCCGACGAGCTCGGCATCTCCGTCGCGGCGGCCAAGGTGCGGCTGCACCGGGGCCGGAAGCGACTCCGCGATGCGTTGTACGAAGAGGACGGGAGGTCGGCGCATGCAGTGTGAGGACGTCGCCCGGCTGCTCCCGGCGACCGTCGAGGGCACGCCTGTCGACCTCGCCGTGCAGACCCACATCGAGTCGTGCCTGCGCTGCCAGGCCGAGCTTGCGCGCTACCGCCGCATGCTGCGCGCGCTCCAGCAGCTGCGGACGCGCTTCCTCGAGCCCTCGCCGAGCCTGTTGGCGCAGACCCTCGCCGTTCTCGGCGAGGAGAGCGAGCGCCAGGCGGTGCGCTCGGTGCTGTCGGGGCGTCGCCTCGCGT
>JALZAA010000332.1 GCA_030948625.1 Actinomycetota bacterium | reverse complement strand
GCTGGCGGCAGAGCCCCTTCCGTATCGCACGAGCGTGCTGCTGCCGCGTTCGATCGCGTCGGGGGGTCAGATCCTCAAGGTCGCCAGCGCGTACGACGAGGCTTCGGCAGGCGAGCCGGAGCGCGCGGCGCGCGCGCTCGAGGCGCTGTACAAGAGCCCGGGCTACACCTACGACGGCCGCGTGCTCGCGGCGTTGGAAGCCGTGCTGACCCGCCGCGGCCTGCTGCGCGCTCGCATCTAGGTACCCCGGCGGAGCTGCTCGTCCGGCTTGTCCTCTCCCTCGTCGCCGCCCGACGTGCGACCGTGGCGACGCTCGAGGTCGGACAGCCATGCGTTCGCCCGCTCGAGCTCCACGCCCAGCTGGTCGTCGGCGTGGTCGGCGGGCGCCGCGGGGGTCGGCGGCGGAAGGGGCGGCGGCGGATCTGCGGGCTGCTGGGGTTGCTCGGTTTGGTCGCGACGACCGGGGGTCGGGCGCGCGGCGGGTGCGGGGCGGCGCGTGCGCGCCCGGCGCTCGGGACGGCTTCCCCGGTAGCAGACGGCGACGATGCCGAACGCGAGGACGATGTCGCCGACGGAGATCACCTCGTAGATGGGCTCCGGAATCACGATCTGGTCGCCGAGGAACGGGAGCAGGTCGTCGCCGCTCTCGGGCCGGTGCTTCGCCGTCCGCTCGATCGGCTTCTCGACCATGCGCCCCGACGCCGTCGTCACCTCGCGGTCGCGGGTCGGCATCCCTTGGTTGAGCCCGATGACGACAGCGTTGAGCGAGATGCCCACCGCGACGATCCACATCGCGGGGACGCGCAGGTTGACGAAGCAGAACGCCAGCAGGAGAGCGTACGAGGCCATCAGGAGCCCGAACCCGAGATCGTCGATGCGGTCCTTGGACAGGTCGACGAACTCGAGGACGATCTGGATGCCGAGTGCCAGCACCACCATCCAGATCGAGTGGATCCGCAGTCGGAACAGCTGCCGCAAGCCGCCCCGGGTCACGAGCACGATCGCGATGGCGACGCCACCTGCGATGGCGATGCTGCCCACGGCGCGCCACGGTACAACGGGCGATGCTCCGCAGGGGTCTCTACGATTCCATCCGTGCCTGATCTTCGTTACGAGGTCGCAGGACATGTCGCACGGCTCACGATCGATCGGCCGGAGCGGCGGAACGCGATGTCCTTCGGCGTCATGCAGGGACTGCGGGACGCCGTGGCCGAGGCCAAGGCCGACGACGCCGTCCGGGTGGTGGTGCTCACGGGTGCAGGTGACAAGGCGTTCTGCGCCGGCGCCGACCTCGGCAGTGGGGGCATCGCCGACAGCGCGGCCGCCGCGCACGAAGGGCGCGGGATGCTGGCCGACCTGTTCCGGGGCCTTTGGGACCTCGGAAAGCCGACGATCGCGCGCGTGCGCGGCTACGCCTTGGCCGGCGGGTTCGGCCTCGCGCTGGCCTGCGACTTCGTCGTCGCCGCCGACGACGCCGAGTTCGGCACGCCGGAGGTGAACGTCGGGCTGTGGCCGTACATGATCACGGTGCCGCTGCTCCGGTCGATGCCGCCCAAGCGCGTCTTGGAGCTGATGATGACCGGCCGTCGCGTCGACGCCGCCGAAGCCGAGCGGATCGGGTTCGTGACCCGCGTCGTGCCCGTCGACGACCTCGACGCCGCCGTCGACGACCTCGCAGCGAACCTCGCGTCGAAGTCGCCGCTGATCATGCGATGGGGACGCGAGAGCTTCTACCGGGTGCTCGACATGGACCCCGACGACGCGCTCGCGTACCTCCAGGCGATGCTCACGATCACGAGCGCATCGGAGGACACCGCCGAAGGCGTCGCCGCGTTCGCCGAGAAGCGCGAGCCGAAGTGGAAGGGCCGGTAGCTCGCCGTGCGAGGATGACGCCGTGACTCCCACCGGTGGCGGCGAGGTCCACGACTGGGGCCCCCTGGTCGGCGATCTCAAGGCGCGCCGCGACCGGGCCGTCGCAATGGGCGGCCAGGACCGCGTCGAGCGCCAGCACTCGCTGGGCAAGCTCACCGTGCGCCAGCGGCTTGATCTGCTCGTCGACCCGGGGACGTGGGTCGAGTACGGGATGCTCGCGGACCACATGGACGCCGGGCTCGGCGACCGCTACCTCGCCGCCGACGGTGTCGTGACCGGCGTCGGCGACATCGACGGCCGCCCCGTCGCGATCGGCGCGTACGACTTCACCGTGATGGCAGGGTCCATGGGCCAGGTCGGCGAGCACAAGATGGCCCGCTTGCGCGAGCTGTCGATCCGCCAGCGCATCCCCTTCGTATGGCTGCTCGACTCGGCGGGAGCGCGCATCCAGTCGACGAGCGGCTCGACGTTCGCGGGCGCCGGCGCGCTGTTCCGCGAGCAGGTCGCGATGAGCGGCGTGGTGCCGATGGTGGCGGCGATGCTCGGGCACTGCGCGGCGGGCACCGCCTACATCCCGGCCCTGGCGGACTTCGTGCCGATGGTCAAGGGAACGTCCTCGATGGCGCTGGGCGGCCGCCACCTCGTGAAGGCGGCGGTGGGGGAGGACGTGACGGAGGAGGAGATGGGCGGCTCCGCTGTCCACACGAAGATCTCGGGTGTGGCCGACCTCGAGGTGGCCGACGACAAGGAGTGCCTCGAGATCGTCCGCAAGTACCTCTCCTTCTTCCCGTCGCACAACCAGGAGTCGCCGCCGGTGCGTGAGAGCAGCGATCCGGTCGACCGGCGGGTCGAGGAGATCTACGACGTCGTCCCCACTGCGCCGCGCCGGGCGTACGACATGCGCAAAGTCGTCACCGCCGTCGTCGACGACGGCGACGTCCTGTGGATCAAGCCCGAGTGGGCGAAGAACGTCGTGACCGGGCTCGCCCGGATCGGCGGGCAGCCGGTCGGGATCGTGGGGAGCCAGCCGATGGTGCTCGGTGGCGCGCTCGACGTGAACGCGGCCGACAAGGTGGCGCGCTTCGTGTGGATGTGCGACGCCTTCGGCATCCCGCTGGTGTTCCTGCACGACGTGCCCGGGTTCATCGTCGGCTCCGCGGTCGAGAAGCAGGGGATCATCCGGCACGGCGCCAAGATGCTGTTCGCGGTGTCGGAGGCGACGGTGCCGAAGATCAGCGTCGTGATGCGCAAGAGCTACGGCGCCGGCTACTTCGTGATGAACGGCACCGCCTACGAGGCCGACTACATCGTCGCCTGGCCTACGGCGGAGATCGCGGTGATGGGCCCCGACGGCGCCGTCAACATCATCCACCGCAAGACGATCGAGGCCGTGCCCGAAGAAGAGCGGACGCAGAAGCGGCTGGAGCTCGCCGAGGAGATCCGTCAGAACATCGACCCGTACATCGCGGCGGGGCACGCGCAGGTCGACGACGTCATCGACCCGGCCGAGACCCGGCACGCGATCTGGCGCGG
>JALZAA010000304.1 GCA_030948625.1 Actinomycetota bacterium | reverse complement strand
CCCCAAGAGGTGACGCGCTCGACGCGAAGCTCGATGAGGTACTCGACCTCGTACTCCCGCATCTGCTTGAACTTCTTCTCGAGCAGACGTCGGCCGCGCTCGAGGCTCGGCCCGCGGCGGACCTCCTTCGCCCGCACGTGGACCTCCACGCCGCGAAGGCGATCCCAATCCTCGACGTAGTCGTCACACACGAGCGCAGCCCGTGGGTGAGCGCGCACGTTGCGCGCCGTCACGCCGTCTTCTTCCGTAGAGATGTAGGCCGTGCGCGCGGACCGATCGAACGCATGCACGAACGGCGCGACATGCGTGACCCCGCGCTTGTTGACCGAGCCCACGCGGCACACACGGGCGCGCTCCAGGAAACGCTTCTCTTTGTCCGCGAGCCTCGATCGCATCGCTCCTCCTCCGTTCGCCTGTAGCCGTCCTACCCGTCAGGGCAGGCATCGCCACGCGGCGCGAGTGGAGCGCTCAGGCTTCGATCGCGGTCTCAGCGATTGTCGGTGAGCCGTTGGTCCTGTTGGGCCAGGAACTCATCCGGTGTGAGGTAGTTCGGGTTCTCGACGACGATCCCGCCGAGCAGCATCTTCGGATGTGTCGAGAGGACGTCCATCACCAGTGCGCCATCGAAGCGGTCGAGGTCGTAGAGGCACAGGATCACTTGTGGGGCCAGGGCGAACACGCGATTCAACTCGGACTCGTATCGCACAAACTCGTTCATGTCGGTCTCGGACCCGAGCGACCACGACGTCTCGCCGGCGGCGCGGGTGAGCGGATAGCCCTCGTTCACTGCGGCAGACATGGCGGTCTTCCAATATTCCAGCATCTCGGGCCGCGAAAACGTCCCCGACCGCAGATACGTCTCCGACGCGCGCAGCAGTTCCAACTGCTCCGCGTCCGCCCGGGCGCGGGCGTCAGCTTCCGGAGGCAGTGACGCCAGGACCTCCGAGGGTTCCGACGCGTCGACGATGCAGATGCATTTGTCTCCGGCAGTCAGCCCATTTGTCAGGTAGGGGAGTAGGACCTCGTCACGCTCGCGGAGCCCGCGATACAGGCAACAGATGTGGTCGCCTGGTTCGACCTCTATTCCGGGAATGCCGGGGTCGATCTCAGGCATCAGGCAAAGCCCCTTGCGACGGTCACCGCATGGTATGCGTCGGAGATCGAGTGGTCAGCCTCCCAGCCGAAAACTACGCGATCGCGTGAGTCTCACTCGAAGGCGCCGGAGTCGCGCGCAGTGTGCCTGAAGGCGTCGGCGTAGGCAGCGAGTGCCAACCGTTCGAGCCCCGGCCCGTCGAACTTGATCAAATCCACGTCGATCAGCATGTGCTCGCTCTGCAGCTGCAGCACCGGCGTGCTCCAGCCCGACATGCACCAGTTGACGGCCCGTTCGGTCGGCAGCACCAGGCTGAGGCCCCGGCGAGGGTCGGGGTAGCCGAGTCCGGTCGCGGCCCAGATCCTCCGCCGATCGAGCAGCGGGCAATCAACGGCAAGGAGGGCGACGGAGTCCATGTCGGGATCGACCTCGACGACGAACGGCAAGCTGAGCAGCCACTCCCGCAGGTCGGCGCCGCCAGGCTGTGCAGCGCGGAACTGTGCTTCGTCCTGTCGAAAGCGATCGCTGCCCATGGACGGGAGTTTGTGCGTTTCGTCGGCGCGGCGCATCCCGTGACCGCGTAGATCATGACGGTTGGATCGCCGGTACGTCACTCGTCGGTGCCGACGGCCCCGAGCGTGGCGAGGGCGCGCGTCGCGAGCTGCAGGTTGAAGCAGACGTCCGGATCGCCGAGGTCGTGCCCGGAGACCTCTCGGATGCGTTGCAGCCGGTACTTGAGTGTGCTGCGGTGCACGTTGAGCGCGTGCGCGGTCCGGTCGTAGTTCCGCCCGCACTCGAGGTAACGACTCACGGTCTCGACCAGCTCGGAACGTTTCTGGCCGGCGTCGTAGTCGAGGAGGCGCCCGAGCCAGTGCCAGATGAACTCGTCGATGTTTGCCATGTCGTCGACCCCGGCGAGCAGGCGGTACACGCCGAGGTCGTCGAAGCGGACGGTGCCGTCAGTCGAGTGCGAGGGGCTTTCGATCCTCAGGGCAAGCTGCGCCTGTCTGTACGAGCGCGGGAATTCTCGAGCCCCAATGCAACGGCTGCCCACGCCGAC
>JALZAA010000303.1 GCA_030948625.1 Actinomycetota bacterium | reverse complement strand
TCGGTGCTGACTCCGACGGCGTGTCGTGACACACCTTGGTCAGCTTGGCGGTGTCGCTCTTGCCCCCGCCGTCGACGGCCCACTGCGCGAATGCCTCGATGTTGAGCGAGCCCGTGGCGGTTGTGAGGTCCGAGATGGACACGGTCGCCGTGCCACTGGGGCCGGTGATCTGCGTGGTCTTCGTGCTGTCCGTGCCGTTCACCTTGATGTGGAAGATGATCGTGCTCGACCCTTGCGGGAATTGGTCGAGTTGCACCGACGCCTCGGCGCACGAGATCGACGGCTTGCCAACGGCTACGTGTGCCGCCGCCGGCAGTGCCAGCGCCACCGTCATTGCCGCGACGGCCGCGATGCAGGCCGCGATCTTGCTTGTGGCTTTCATCAATGTCCTCCCAGTACGCCCCGGTTGAGGCACGTTTGCGGGAGTTAGCGGCAAATGTCAAGTCGAAACGGTGCGCGCCGAAAAACTTCTGGGCGGGTTCATACCGTGTTCAGTAAGGGGCGCCGCGTTCTGCGCGATCGCGACGGCGCTGGGTGGCGGAGCCCGACCGGGCTCACGCAAAGTGCACGTCCTCCAGTCGACGACCCTCGAGCCGGAGGCGTACCGCCTCCTGGAAGTTCGGGCAGGTGACGATGTCTTCGTGCGGGCAGGCGAGCGCGTGCTCGACGGCGACCCGCGCCAATTGCGCTTCCGCGATGCGCTCGTCGAGCTCGGTGATCTTGCGGCGCGCCAGCTCGCGCCAGGAGCGCGGTGACCTGGACCGGGCGGCCATCAAGCGGCGGATCTCGTCGAGCGTGAAGCCGACGTCGCGAAGGAACAGGATCGCTCCGACCACCCCGACGGCCTCGGGCGGATACCGGCGGTGGCCCGAGACCCGAGCCGCAGGTCGGAGGAGGCCGAGCTCCTCGTAGTAACGCAACGCCGACGTGGCGACGTCGGTGCGTCGCGACAACTCGCCGATCGTCAGCAGCTCGTCCGCCATGCTTGACTTCAAGTGTACTTGAAGTTGTTGCATGTGGCCATGGGACTCAAGCAGAAGACGATGCGAGCGGTGGTCGGCCAGTTCCGCCGTCCTCACGGCTTCGGCGGCCGCGCCGCGGGCTGGATCATGGGGAAGCGAGGGTCGAACCGCGAGCGGAACATCTGGGCCGTCGGGCTCCTCGACGTGCAACCCGACGCCCGCGTCCTCGAGATCGGGTTCGGACCCGGCGTCGCCGTTCGCGAGATGGCGCGTCGCGCAACGAGCGGGCTCGTCGTCGGTGTCGATCACTCCGACGTGATGCTGCGTCAGGCGCGGAAGCGCAACGCGGCCGCCGTGCGGGACGGGCGCGTCGACCTGCGCCTCGGCTCCGCCGAGCACCTCCCCGCGTTTGAGGAGCCGTTCGATCGGATCCTCGCCGTCAACTCCCTCTTGTTCTGGGACGACCCGGTGGAACGACTCGAGGACCTCCGTGGCGTCCTGCGCCCGGGCGGCCGGCTCGCGATCGCGTTCCAGCCCCGCGCCCCGGGCTCGACCGACGAGACGGCGGCTCGAGCCGGCGACGAGATTGCGAAGCAGTTCGGCGCGGCCGGGTTCACCGACGTGCGCGTCGAGACGCTGGATCTGCAACCGACGAACGTCGTGTGCGTCCTCGGCGTCAGACCTCAGTGACCTTGACGACACGCGTCGCCGGCCGCGCCGGTGTCTCGGCCGGGTAGAACCAGCGGAACCAGATGCGGCCCCGCGGGTGACCGGCGGTGGACACCCAGTTGGGATGACCGGGGTCGTGGTGCGCGACGACGATCGTCCACGAGCCGTCGGGCTCGTACGAGATCTGCCCGCCGTTGATCGTGACGCGCTCGTAGTCGTAGTTGTACGTGTGCAGGAACTGGTTCCACAGGCAGGCGTTCCAGAACGCCGACTTCGGTGAGCGGCCCTCGATGACCAGTGCCTCGTCGTCGGCGAGATCGAAGCTGCCCATGGCGTACGCGGCGTCGGCGGCGGCCCAGCCGAAGGTCTGCTGCGGGACCGGGTACGGCTCGTCGACCGTGTTCGGCTCGCCCAGGGCGAGCGGCACGATCTGCGCCTGCTCGTGCACCCAGGTGCGGGCGGCGCGGAATCGACGGGCGAGGTCGGCGTCGGTGTCGCGCACTGTCGCCGGCTGGTCCTCGGCCTCGATGTGCCACTCGACCCGTCGGTCGTTCACGGGATCGATCACGTAATCGCGGGTGATCGCGCACACGGCGTCGGGCTCAAGCTTCAGCCACGTGCCCTCGTGCGGATCGGGGCTGAGCACGAGCTCGAACGTGCCGTCGGGTGCGACATCGACCGCCCGGTCGTTGACGGTGCCGACGATGCGCTCCGAGTACCGGCCGTCGTCGGGGCCGCCGTAGACCGTCAGAGAGAGATAGACGGCGTCGCCCATCCTTCCTCGCACTCTGTACGTCCGGCTCGGCTCGATCGGGGCGTACTGGTAGAAGGCGTCGGCATTGTCGCCGCCCCACTTCTTGTAGGGACCGACGATGTCGACGAACCGCGGGTTGGCCGTGTCGGCCCACACGTACACGTCGAACGCGACCTGGAGGATCGAGAAGATCCACTTGTAGCCCTCGAGGATGGACTGCTCGTCCTGGGGGGCGTTGGGCCCCTCGAAGAGCTTCGCCTCGAGGCCGCGCACCTCGTCGAGCAGGTCGGCGAAGACCGCGCTCGTCTCGAATTCGGCGGGCTTCATGGACAAGGTTCTAGCCCGGCCGCCGCGTGAAAGTCATCGCCGCGCTTCTCGGTGCCATCCCCGACGTCGCCGCCGGCCTCTATCTGCCGGTCGGCGAGGGTGTGACGGGCCGGACCGAGCCGGTCACCGGCATCGAGATCCTGCGCCAGGACCAAGGCGTGCCCGAGGACGCCGAGGCGTACGCCGTGGACGAGCGCTTCCAGTGGGACCGGGGCGGCGACGCCGTCAGCCGCATCTCCTTTGTGCGTCGTGCGCCGCACCTCAGCCGCGAGGAGTTCGCCGACCACTGGACCAACGTGCACGCCCCACTGGCCCGCAAGCACCACCCGGTGCTCGCGCGCTACGTGCAGAACGTCGTCGTGGAGAAGCTCACGCCCGACGCGCCCGAGGTCGACGGCATCGCCGAGCTCGGCTTCCGCACCATGCGCGACGTGCACCACCGCAACTACGACTCCCCCGCCGGCGCCGCCATCATCCGCCGCGACATTCAACGCTTCCTCGACGTCCCGGCGGGTTGGCGCATGCTCGCCAAGCGGGCGTAGGACCGCTCAGCCGGCGTCCCCGGGGACCCGCCTGCGGCTGCTCCGCAGAACATGGGAAGATCCGCACGAGGAATCCGAACGGGTCAGCGTGATACGCCGAAGAGAGCTCATCCCCACCTTTGCCATCGCGCTCGTTTCCGCCGTTGTCGTCGCCGTGATCGGGTACTCGAGCAAGCCGAACAATTCCTCGCCGACACGGTCGATGTCGACCACGGTGACCGTTTACGCCACCCCTACGGATGGCGCACCTCGAGGAACAGCTCGCCTCGATGGGTCATGCGACCTCGGCTCCTCCGTCGTTTTGAACCGGCCTGACGCGGCGCGTTGCTTCACGACTGACGCTGACGACCGCGGGGCCAATCTCTTCGATCCCTGTTTTCGCTCGACGGCAGGTGCTGCAGGCCGGCGCGAACTATTCGTGTGCCCCGAGGATCCATGGAACGACAAGGCCCGTCGCACTGTCGTCACCGTGCACGGCGGCGCCGGAACGCATGGGGAGCGTCCGTCTTCGCTTCGGCCGTGGGCGGTGGCGCTCGCGAACGGTCAGCGTTGCTTCGCGATCAGCGGCGCGACCGGTACAACTGCCGGCTTGCGCCAGAACTACCAGTGTTTTGCGCCACCGTTCGCCCGCAACGCAAAGCAGCCGGTCGGCAAGCTGGGAGGGGTCATCTTGGGGGACCCCGACCAGCGGATACCTGTGTGGAGGGCGTTGTTCACGAGTGACCCGACTGACACGACGTTCACGGCCGTCGAGGTTCGAGATGCGTACGAATAGCGTGCATCCAGCGGCCTGGCGCGCGCCGGCCAATCGCGCGTAAACCTCCCCCGTGGCCGTAGCACCGCGCGTCAGCCTCGTCACGCTCGGCGTGCGCGACGTCGCTCGCGCCGAAGCCTTCTACCGCGCGTTGGGATGGGAAGTCGTCATGGCAGCCGACGACGGCTTCCGCATGTTCCGTACGTC
>JALZAA010000274.1 GCA_030948625.1 Actinomycetota bacterium | reverse complement strand
TGCGAGGAGATCCCAGAACGGGCGAGCGCGTTCTGCCTTGAAGCGTTCGTATTGATCAGGGTCCCACGGCGCCGCATCCGACGTCGCCACGTCAGCTTCGATCCACGACGAGCTTCGTGGCGGGCGCCTCGGGCTCCGGAGCCTCACGCCACTCCACTCGGCCTGCTTCGACGAACGTCAGCTGTCGCATGTACCGGCCCTCTGCATTTCATGCTCCGGACGCATCACATTCGATCGCGGCCGTCGAGGGCGAACCGGGATCGCATGTGCCACCGGCGGTCATCGGCCTCGGCCATGAGCACGATCTCCCGAGCCTCGGACTGAATCGGAAGACTGCTCCGAATATCGCTCACCTCGTCGAGCGTCGTGGCGTCGGGAAGCTGGGCGATCGTCAGGTGTGGGATCACGTCGGCGAAGGCGCCGCCATAAGGGCGGTACGACGGGAATTGCTCGACGAGCGCGGTCGTGAGTCGGACGAACGGTTCTGCGGGTTCCGGCGCGAGGTAGAGCGCGCCCTCCGGAAACCGCTCGAGCCGGGTCAAGCTGAACTGGAACGCCGGGAACCGCCCGAGCACGTGTCGAACGCGATCGAGCGCCTCGTCTGTGACCGCGTCCGGAGGCATGAAGGGGAAGAGGACCGTGATGTGAGCGGGCACCCCCCAGAGAGCGACGGAGTCGTAGCGAAAGCGGTGGAGACGGACGTACGGCTCCGCCTCCGGCACCGGCACCAGCAGCGCGCTCTCGAACGCGGCGTCGCTCACGTGCGCTTCCGGGCCTTCCAGATCTGCTCGGCGGGCCAGCGACGGGCCCAGTCGTCGGGGACGAAGTCGTCGTAGGTGGTCCCGGCGTCATCGGGTGGGCGCAGTTCGATGAGGTCCTCGACGACGAGCCCGTGGTCGCGAAGCAGACGCAGCCAGTCTCCGTGCGGCAGCTGGAAGTCGATGGTGCCCTCCCCGAAGTGCATGCGCCCCAGCTCCCAGTACGACCGATGCAGGCGAGTGTCCTGGCGGTCGCGCCGCACGTCCCATGTGAGATAGACGAGCGGCGTCGCGTGGCAGAAGGCGAGGAGGCCGTCCGCGCGAAGAAGGCGCGCAACCTCCGGCACGATCACCCGCGGATCGCAGAAGCTCATGGCGCCGTGGTCGCAGAAGACCACGTCGAACGAATCGTCGCGGAACGGCGCCGCCTCGCCGCTCGCGGCCACGAAGGGCACCATCGCCCGCGCTGCATCGCGGTTGGCGCTGGCGTGCTTCAGCTGCACGACGGACTGGTCGAGACCGACCGAGCGGCCGCCGTCGTCGGCGAGGGCGATCGACCACTGCCCGGCGCCGCAGCCGAGCTCGAGCACATCGAGGCGGTCGACGCGGCCGAGCACTTGAAGCTCCGATTCGGGGATGCGCCACGCTCCCCATGTCCGAGCTCGTGCGCTCAAGTCGTCGCCGTGCAGCGACTGGTAGTCGTCTGCATCGGCGTCCCAGAACGCGCGGTTGTGGCGCTCGTACTGCTGACTGCCGCTCACGCAGAGTCGATGAGCTTCTGCCGGGCGTCCCGCTGCTTCTTCCACTCTTCGAGGAAGGCCCGGTGTCCCGCCTTGGCCGCTTGCCCCGCCGACCGGAGGCTGGCGTCGATCTCCTCGGCGAGCGACGAGAACGAGTCGCCGATTCCGTCGACGGCTTCCTCCATCTGCTTCGCCGCGGACTTCCAGGCGTCGCCGGAGGCGTCGCCGGCCTGGTCGAGACGGGCCCGTATCTCGCCTTGACGCTTCCGAAGCGCATCGATCGCCTGCTCGAACCGATCGCGGGCCTCCGCCCCGGCCAGGTTGGCCTGGACCCTCAGCTCGTCGATCTGCTGCTGGAGCTTCTCGAGCGCCTCACGAGCCTTCGCCCGGTACTCCTCTTGGGTCGCCATCGCTGCTCCTCGGGTCGGGTGTCATGTGACTGCCATTTGGTGTGCCCAAACCGTAGGCACATCATCCCTTCGGGAGCACGACGAACGCGACCGCGGAGAAATGGAGAAGCACCGCGACCAGCACGAACACGTGGAACAACTCGTGGTAACCGAACGTGTTCGGCCATGGATCCGGACGTTGCATCGCATGGATGATCGCGCCGACGGTGTACGACAAGCCGCCCAAGACGATGAGCAGGAAACCGGCGACGCCGAGCGACGTCCACAGCTGCGGGAACGCGATGAGCGCCACCCACCCCAGGGCGATGTAGTTCGTGGTCACCCATCCTCGCGGCGGGCGGTAGCGCACCCACTCGAGCGCGATCCCCACCAACGCGCCGAACCACGCTGCGGAGAACACGACCACGCGCAACCAGCCCGACAGCGCGATGAGCGAGATCGGCGTGTAGGTCCCCGCGATCAGGAGATAGATGCAACTGTGGTCGAGCTTAGTGAGGGTGCGCGCCTGCGCCGGGGACCAGTTGCCGCGATGGAGGAGGCTGCTCGCGCCCAGCATCGCCGAGATCGAGAACGCGTAGACCAGCGCCGTCCACTTCGCGAGACCGCGCGGCGCGGTCGCGACGAGGATTGCGCCGGCGGGAAGCGACACGAAGAAGCCGTAGAAGTGCGACAGTCCGCGGAGGAGCGGCTTGACCGCATGCTCGGCGACGGCTTCGGCGACCGTGGTGTCGTCCGTCAACGGATGGAGGTTACTGAGACGTCGGACCGCTGGGGTCGTCAGCTCGCTCGCGACGGCGCGCGAGGCCCCGAGCTTCGAGGCTCCGGGTCCACGGTGCGAGGAACACGGCGGCGATTGCGGCCGCGATGACCACCAGGATCAGCGACGCCCCGAGGAACAAGGCGACGATCGCCGTCAGGAGGAACGCGACCGCGGCGTCGATCACCCAGTGGACGGCCAGTGGCCGCGGCGGGCGCTCGGGGAGCGGGCGGGGCGTCTTGTCGTCGGCCACGCGATCCGCCTACGCGGTGGGCGACAGATCGCTGATCTTCACCGGGCCCTCGCGAGCCGTGGTGGGCCGCTTCGCCTTCGACCGCGGCTCCACGTCGACGCCCACTGCCTCGGCGCGGAGCGCGCCCACAGTGCACTGCTCCCGGGGTCGATGGTGGAACGGCTCGTACGCGAAGAAGCGCATCGCGTTGAGGTGCGTCATCTGGTCGATCTCGTCGTCGCCGAGCTCGGCGGCGCTGAACTCGTTGTTGAGCTTTTCGGGAGCGCGCGGCCATGTTGTGTCCGAATGCGGATAGTCGATCTCGACGGTGATGCGGTCGACACCGATGTCGCGTGCGAGACGCGCGCCGACGGGGTCCGAGATGAAGCACAGCACGACGTGCTCCATGAACACCTCGCTCGGCATCTTCGACCCGAAGTCGGCACCGGTCCAGGCCTTGTGCACGCGGTAGCTGTGGTCGAGGCGCTCCAGGAAATACGGCACCCAGCCGATCCCGCCTTCGGACAGCGCGACGGTGACGTCGGGGAACTTCTTGAACACCGGCGAATGGATGAGGTCGGCCGCGGCCTGCACGATGTTCATCGGCTGCAGGACGATCATCACGTCGATCGGAGCATCGGCCGCCGTCGTGACGAGCTTCGACGACGACCCGATGTGCATGCACACCGTGGTTCCCTCGTCGGAGCACGCCTTCCAGAACGGGTCCCAGTGATCGGAGTGCAGGCTCGGCAGACCGAGCGGTTCCGGGTTCTCGGGGAACGTCACCGCGTGGCAGCCCTTGTCGGCGACCCGGTGGATCTCGCCCGCAAGGGTCTCCGGGTCCCAGATCGTGGGCACCGCCAAGGGGATGAAGCGACCAGGGAACGTGCCGCACCACTCGTCGATGTGCCAGTCGTTGTACGCCTGGGCGAGGGCCAGAGCCGCGTCCTTGTCCTCCAGCGCGGCGAACAAGCGACCGGCGAACCCGGGCAACGATGGGAAGTTGAGCGAGCCGACCACGCCGTTGGCGTTCATGTCGAGGATTCGCTTCTCGACGTCGAAGCAGCCTTCGCGGATCTCCTCGAAGCTGGTCGGATCGATCCCGTACTCCTCGGGCGGGCGGCCCGCGACCGCGTTGAGGCCGATGTTCGGCACCTCGAACTCGAGGAACTGCCACACGTCGGTGCCGTCGTCCTTGTGCATGATCTTCGGCGCGA
>JALZAA010000268.1 GCA_030948625.1 Actinomycetota bacterium | reverse complement strand
CGCAGCGCGCCAGCATCGCCGTCGCGATCGCCAACGAGCCCGCTGTGCTCTTCGGCGACGAGGTGACCGGCGAGCTCGACTCCGCGACGTCGGACCAGGTCATGGCGATGCTCGTCGGGCTCCAGCGCGAGCGCGGCGTGACCATCGTGATGGTCACGCACAATCCGACCGTCGGCGCGCGGGCCGACCGCCAATTCGAGATCTCCGGCGGCTTGGTGACACCGCGATGAGCGTCGTCGTCGACGTGCGAAACGCAGAACGGGAGTACAGGACGCCCGCGGGCGTAGTCCATGCCGTCAACGGCATCGACCTGCGCGTCGAGGCGGGGGAGTGCATCGCGATCATGGGCCCCAGCGGTTCGGGGAAGTCGACGCTTCTCGCGCTGCTGGGGGCGCTGGAGCCGCCGTCCGCCGGCAGCGTCAAGGTCCTCGGCGTAGATGTGGGGGCCTTGTCGGCCGAGGAGTGCACCGACTTTCGGCGTCATCACATCGGTTTCGTGTTCCAGGATCTCGGCTTGCTGCCGTTCCTCACCGCGGCGGAGAACGTCGCGTTCGGTATCGGTGTCGCCGACTCCTCCGATCCGCTGGACCCGCGGGCCGTGCTCGTCACCCTGGGCCTGGAAACGCAGGCCGACCGCCTGGCCGACCAGCTCTCCGGCGGTGAGCAGGAGCGGGTCGCGATCGCGAGGTCGCTGGCTCATCGACCGCAGCTCGTGTTAGGCGACGAGCCGACGGGCAGCCTCGACGCGGCATCGTCTGAGGTCGCGATCCACTTTCTGCTCGAGGCGGTGCGCGAGCTCGGCGCCACCGCGGTCGTTGTCACGCACGACCCGGGCGTGGCCGCCCAATTCGACCGGACCGTGGTGCTGCGCGACGGCCGCGTGGCCGACGACCCCGTCGCGCCCGGAGCGCGAGTCGCTCCGTGCTGAGTTACGTGGCCAAGTCGGTCTGGCGTAATCCGCGGCGTGCGCTCCCTGCGGTGGCCGGTGTCGGGCTCGCGGTTGCGCTGTTCGCGGACGCAGCGTTCTTCGTGGACGGCTCTGGCCGGCGCATGACGAAACGCGCCATCGCCCACGTGACCGTCGACATGCAGGCCGGCGCGAACGCGCCGCTCGCCTCGTCGCTGTCGCTGACGGCGTCGGTGTCACCACGCCCGCCGCTCGACGCCGGCCAACCCATCACGGTCAAGATGGAGGCGACCAACACGGCGCCGGTGCCCGCCAACGCAGTCCTGCTCGACGCGCCACTCCCCGCGCAGCTCGGCTATCGGCCCGGATCGACGACGCGCGACGGCGCTCCCGTTGCGGACCCGGCGCCATCCGAGGAGACGCCGACCCCCACGGCGTCCAGTCCGATGGCCGGCGGCCTCGACCTGGGGACGCTCCCGCCCGGCGTCAGCACGACGGTCACGTACACGGCGACGGCGCTCACGCCACTGACGAGCGCCGTCGACGCGCTCGGGAGCACGATCAGGAGCGCGGAGGAGCCGGCCCCGGCGCCCGCCAACGGGCCCAAGGCCGTCGACGTGGCCGCGCTAGCCGCGAGCATGCGACGTGTGTCGGACGTGCGTGCGGCGCAGCCGTTCGCACTCGTAGACCTTCCTGCGCGTTCCATTCAGGTCGATGGCCGCGTCCTCGACGCACCCCTGAAGCTCGTCAGCATGGACCCGTCGTACGCGCGTGACCTGCCGATCGTGCGCTTCTCGGGCGGCTATGAGCCGGGGACGGCGTTGCTGAGCCCGGCGGCGTCGCAGCAACTCGGCGCCGCCGCAGGCGCGACCGTGCAGCTCTCGATACCGGGCCGGGCTCCGAGCTCACCGCTCACGATGCCCGTGAGCTCAGTTGCCGATCTCACCGGTGCCGACCAGGTGTTCGCCAGTAGGGAGCCGGACCGGATCGGCGACTTCGTTGCCGCGCCATACGTCGTCGGCGTGGACAGCGCGACGTTCCAGAGCCAGGTGCTGCCCGCCTTGCGGGTCGACGCCGCTGCTCCCGTCCCCACGGTGAAGACGCCGCCGGTCATCGAAGTGCACGTGCAGGTCGCGCGCGGCACGCTCACGAGTGATCCGGGGGCGGCGTTCGTCGCCACGCGGAGCGTGCGCCGGTCGGTGGAACGAGCGGCATCCGGGGACGTGACCGTCATCGACAACGTCTCGGCCAACCTGCAACGCGCCCGCAACGACGCCACGCTCGCCAAGGTGCTGTTCATCGCGCTCGGGCTGCCGGGGGCGATCCTCGCCGGCTATCTCGCGTTCTTCGGAGGCGCGTTGCTCGCCGACACGGAACGGCGGGAGCGGGCACTACTGCGCGCACGTGGGTTCGCGCCCCTCACGCTGGCTCGCGGGCTTGGTTACCAAGCCCTCGCCGTCGCCGGCCTCGGGACGGTGATCGGGCTCGGGATCTCGTTCGCGGTCGGGCGCGTGCTGTTCCCATCGGAGTTCTCCCCGAGCGGCGGCGGGTTCGTGGTGTCAGTTGCCCTCGCCGTGCTCGTCGCCGTGGTGACCACTTTGGTCGCCGTCTACCTGCCGGCCCGCCGCGCGCTGCTTCGGGACGTGACCGAGGCCCGCCGGGCGGTTGCCGCGACAAGTCGTCCGGTCTGGCTGCGCGGCCGACTCGATGTCGTGCTCCTGCTCGTCGCCGGCGTCATCACCGCCG
>JALZAA010000229.1 GCA_030948625.1 Actinomycetota bacterium | reverse complement strand
GTACAACGCCGAAGACGCGAACAAGGGCCACGACCACACGTTCTTCGTGCAGCACAGCCGAGACGTCTTCGCGGACTAAAAGCCACGACGTCTTCCGTCCGCACGTACGTCGCACACGTCGGCCCGCCTAGATCTTCCCGGAAGGCTATTTCGCCAAGAAATCTTGGCTGAACGGGAATTTTCGCGGTCTGGGCGCGTTCTTCCGGTGTTGTCGACCAACATCGGAGGGACACCATGGCACGACGCGGACGACCGACCAGTGAGATCACCTTGAGCGCCGAGGAACGGGCGACACTGCAGCGCTGGGCCCGTCGGCCCAGCTCGTCGCAGGCGTTGGCGTTGCGCAGCAAGATCGTGGTGGCCTGCGCTGAGGGGGACCGCACCCACGCTCAGATCGCCGCCGATCTGGGATGCAACCCGGTGACGGTGGGCAAGTGGCGCAACCGTTTCGCGCTCGATCGTCTCGACGGTCTGGTTGACGCCCCCCGGCCGGGGGCGGCGCGCACGATCGGCGACGAGGTGATCGAAGCCATCGTGGTCGAGACCCTCGAGAGCGCACCGCCGGATGCGACCCATTGTGGTTTGCGCCTGACTTCGCGATAGGGATCGAGGTTCGAATCAAGCAGCATCCGCGGGTCTCCACGATCAGTGGAGGAGCATCCGATGATGACCGATCCGGACCGCGGTACCGACCGTGCGGGCCGTCGTGCCAAGCGCTTCTTGAGCCCGTTGCAGAAGTACGAGATCTTCTTGCAGTTGGTCCGCCAGGAGGTGACGTTGGCCGAGGCCGCGGACAACTGGAAGGTGGACCGCTCGACGATCATGCGGATCCGCACCGTCGCCAAAGAAGGCGCTCTGGAAGCGCTCGCCGACTCCCGTCCCGGGGTCAAGACCCGCGAGCGCGACTGGGAGCTCGAGGTGGCGCGCGCCGATGCCGCCCGGCTCGGCGACGCGCTCAAGGAGATGGCGGTCAAGTTGATGTTGGTCGAGGGAAAAGAGCGCTGGGGCTGAGTGGCCGCGTCCCGAGCCGTGTCGATGAGGTCACCAAGGCAGCCCTGCTCGATCTCATCGCCGACGCGACCGACAGCGGGTGGAGTTTGCGGGGGGCGTGCCGCCAACTCGAGCTGGGTGAGGTGCGCGTCTACCGGTGGATCGAGCGCCGGGCTGAAGGCGACCTCGCCGACCGCCGACCGGGTGGTAGCCCGATGCACGGTCTTCTCGACGACGAAGTCGCGGAGATCATCGCCTTGTACCACGAGTGGGGTGACGTTGACCGTTCCCACCGCAAGCTCGCCTACCGGGGTTCGTACCTGGAGCGGGTGTGGGTGTCACCGGCGTCGGTTCGACGCATCTTGGCTGCTCACGGCCTGGCGTTGCACCCGCCGCCGCGGCCTGGCCGGTCCGTGCGTCAGCCGTTCCCTGACTGGGTGGAGTACCGACCCAACCAGATCTGGATCTACGACACAACCCATTTCACCCGTGCTCGTGTCGCGGTGACCGTCGTCGAGGACCTCGTGTCGCGCAAGTGGATCGCCGACATCGTGTCCGCCGAGGAGACCTCGACTCAGGTGGAGATCGTGTTCACCGACGCCCTCGCCGTCGAAGGTCTCCTCGCCCGGGTGGAGGCCCGAGCCGACGGCGTGGTCGACCCGACCGTCGACGATCCCGCCCGGCCGATCCTGCTGGCGGTGTCCGACAACGGGCCGCAGATGACGTCGGGTTCGACACGGGAGTTCATGGCGCTGTGCGCCATCGCGCAGCACTTCGGCCGGCCCGGCACTCCCACCGATCAAGCGTGGATCGAAAGCTTCTTCGGACACATCAAAGCCGAGTTCCCACACCTGTGCGCCATCACCGAGCCGGCCGTCCTGCGAGCCGAACTGGCAGTCGTCCGGGCCCACTACAACGGCGTGCGCCTGCACGCCGGCATCGGCTACGTGACCCCGCTCGACGAGCACGAAGGACGAGGACCCGCGATCCGCAAAGCGCGCGAGGCCGGACTAGAAGCAGCCCGCCTACGACGCCTCACCTACCATCGCAACCGAGCCCAACAGCAACCCGAACGGAGACCCCACGATGTTGGCTAATAGAGCCGGGATCTCTATCGCGAAGTCGGAAACAGGGCAGGCAGCCCGGCCGTGGGTTTCCTGCTCGTGATCAACTACGGCTGCGCCGTCCTTCATCCTGCTCCCGCAGCCAGTCATCTGCGGCGGCGGTTTGTGGCTCGTCTACGCCGGTCGGCTTCTCAGGAGGTGAGGATCGACC
>JALZAA010000196.1 GCA_030948625.1 Actinomycetota bacterium | reverse complement strand
GTAGAGCGACTTGCCCGAGGAGATCGACGAGGATCCGCCCCCGCGCTGGAACATCCGCACCGGGATCTCGCGCATGCGCAGGCGGTGGACGTGCAGCATCAGCACGGCCTCGACCTCTGGATAGTCGTGCGGGTAGTCGCGCGCGAACAGCGAGATCGCGCGACGGTTGTAGAGCCGAAAGCCCGACGTCGGGTCGCTGACGCGCTGGCCGACGAGGCGCGAGACGATGAACGCGAAGATGTGGATGCCCGTCCGCCGGCTGATCGGCGCCGGGTACCTCTGGTCCTCGGAGAGGAAGCGCGAGCCGCACACCATGTCGACGGTGTAGTCGGCGTCCATCGCCTCCAGCAGGCGGCCGATCTCCTTCGGGTCGTGCTGCCCGTCGCCGTCCACCTGGACCATGTAGTCGTAGCCGTGCTCGAGCGCGTAGAAGAAGCCCGATTGCACAGCCCCACCGATGCCGAGGTTGAAGGGGTGGTGCAGGACCCGTGCGCCCGCGTCCCGCGCGATGCGCGGCGTGTCGTCGGTCGATCCGTCGTCCACGACCAGGACGTCGAAGGTGGGCGCGTGCTCGCGGATCGCGCGCACGACCGAGCCGACGGTGGCCGCCTCGTTGTAGGCGGGAACGACGGCGAGGAATGACGGACCGGGGCTCATGCGGGGACGGCTCGTGCCCCGCCGCACGGGATCGAGGATGCGCGACGGTCGAGCGCAAAGGGTAGCGCCGCACGCGCGGCGGTAGGTTCGGGTCGCGTGCGCACCCTCCGCGAGGCATATATTGGGCCCTTCGGGATCCGGTCCGCGAGCGGGAGCTCACGCCGTGAGCTCGGTCGGGACGCCGAGCGGCAGCCACCGGATCCGCTCCCGGATGTCCTCGGGTGCCTCGGCGAGTTCCCGGTCGACCGCCGGTCGTCCTTCTCGAAAGTGCTTCCACCCCTTGTAGTGGATCGGGATGACGGTGCGCGGCCGAACGAGGCGGAGCTCTGACCCGGCGGGTCGAAGGTGGGATCGGCCAACAGACGCCAATCCCCGACCTCGATCAGCACCGTGGGACCGCCGATGTGGGTGAGACGCACTTCCACTGGCCTCACGGAAGGGGACATACTGACCGAGACCCCGACTGCCAGTCACGGCGATCCGCGAGCCAGGCTGGAAGGAGCTTCTCATGGCCTCGATAACCGACCACGAAACGCAGCAAATCGAGCAGGCGAACGCGAGTGGGAACACACCCGTCGTGTTCATTCACGGGCTCTGGCTCCTGCCGAGCAGCTGGGACCGCTGGGCCGGCGTCTTCGAGGAGGCCGGGTACGCACCGGTGACGCCCGTCTGGCCCGAGGACGCCGAGACCGTCGAGCAGGCGAGGGCGAACCCCGACGTCTTCGCCAATAAGACGCTTGGACAGATCGCCGACCACACCGAGGAGGTGATCGGAAAGCTGAACAAGAAGCCTGCGGTCATGGGGCACTCGACCGGGGGATTGCTGTGCCAGATGATCGCGGGACGCGGTTTGTCCGCCGCGACGGTCGCGATCGATCCCGGGCCCTTCCGCGGCGTGCTGCCTCTGCCTGTCTCAGCGCTCAAGTCGGCCGGGCCGGTGCTGAAGAACCCGCTGAACAAGGGCCGTGCCGTCACTCTCACGCTTGACGAGTTCAAGTACGGGTGGGCGAACGCCCTCAGCGACGAGGAGGCGAAGCAGCTCTACGAGACCTACCACGTGGCGGCGCCCGGCGTGGCGCTGATGCAGATGGCCAACGCGAACGTCAACCCGTGGACCGAGGCGAAGGTGGACACCAAGAACCCCGACCGCGGACCGCTGCTGATCATCGACGGCGAGAAGGACCACACGGTCCCGTGGGCGATCGCAAACGCGTCCTTCAAGAAGCAGCAGCGAAACGAGGGCGTGACCGAGATCAAGAAGATCCCGAATCGCGGGCACTCCCTGACGATCGACAGCGGCTGGCGTGAGGTCGCCGACACGGCGCTCGCGTTCGTCAAGCGGTTCGTCTAGCGCGACCCCGCGCGGTCTTCGGCCGTGCGCTTGAGGTTCTCCAACCAGCCGCGCAGCGACTGGTCGAGGGCGCCCTGCATCGTCTCCGGCTGGGCGGTGACCGGGTCGCCCTCCCACGACTCCGCGGTCCGGACGAGCACGCCGTCGTCCTGCGGGAGAATCTCGTCCCGTGTGATGACCGGCGCGCCGGTGTTGATGTCCATCGGTTTCCTCCGAGGTGTCGTCGTGCGCTGTCGGCGTCAAGTATCGCCACGCGGGGCAAAGACGTTCTATTGATCAGTCCAAGCG
>JALZAA010000161.1 GCA_030948625.1 Actinomycetota bacterium | reverse complement strand
GCCTCACTTCGAGACTGCGGGCATTGCGACGTGCAGCCCGGTCGCTTAGCGTCGGCCCTTGTGCTCGGGGCGGTTCGTCGTTTTCTCGTCGTGACCGGCGCGGTCGCGACCGCCGCGATCCCGCTGTTCGCGAGCCCGACGGGCGCCGCTCCCGTTCCCGATCCAGGGCAAGGGGCGACCGACGCCCGGCAGGCAGCCAACGCCGGCGCCGCCCGGTTGCAGGAAATCCAGACTCGTTACGACGTGCTCGGTGACCAGATCGCGGCCATCGAGCTAAAGATGCAAGCTGGGGAGGCGCGCCGCGCGGAGCTGCGCACGTTCGCGCAGCGGCGGGCGGCGGTCGCCTACAAGAACCAGGGCGCCAACCTCGGGGTGTTGTTCGACGCCAAGAACCCGAGCGAAGGCGCGCGGTCGACGGTTCTGCTCGATCGGGCCAACGCGTCCGACAACCGCGCGGCTGCCGACCTCGCTGCTCTGAACGCCGACCTCGCCGTCCAGCGCGATCAGCTCGCCGCCCAGCGGAAGGATCAGCAGGACACGCTCGACCAGATCCAGGCGGAGCGCAAGGTGATCGACGCGAAGCTTGCCGACGTCCCGGTCGGACCGGTACAGGTCATCGACGGGATGGTGTGCCCGCTGCCCGGCGCCGCGTTCAGCGACGGCTTCGGCCCGCGCGGCGGGGGGTTTCACCCGGGCGTCGACATGCTCGCCGCGACCGGCACCCCCGAGCTCGCTGTCGTAAACGGCGACCTCACCTTTGGCGACGGCGGCGGAGGCGGTATGGGCGCATACATCGCCGGCGACGACGGGAACCGTTACGTCTACTACCACCTGTCCCAGTACGTGGGCTCGCCGCGCCATGTGGCGCCGGGCGAGGTCATCGGGAAGGTGGGTTCGACCGGCAACGCGACCGGGCCGCATTTGCACTTCGAGATCCATCCTGGGGGCGGCGCGCCGATCGATCCGTACCCGACGCTCTCACGGATCTGCTGAGACGCGGCTGGGAAACAAACTCACGCGTCGATGATCACCGGGGCTCGCGTCGCTCGTGCGAAATCGAGGTGAGCGACTCCTGGCCGTACTCCATCAGGCGCATCTCACTCCAGGGACGGCCAACTGGCACGGGTAGAGTCTCGCCGTGTTGTCAGCGATTGAGCATCGTCGACGTCGGCGCGCCCGGCGTCGGCGGGTATTCGCCGCGGCGCTCGTCGTGGCGCTGTGCGGCCTCGGTGCCTTCGCGGTTGCAGCGTGGTTGCGGGGCGGGACTGGCAGCGACGCCCGGCCAGGCGGCGCGAGGCCGCAGGCGGCGCGCACCGCCGGCAGCCAGGCCACCACCACGACCGCGCTTCCGACGAGCACAACGCTGCCAGCGCCTCCCGCGGTGGCCCCCCGCGTCGATCACATCGCGACCACTGATCCAGTCGTGTTCGTCACCATCGATGACGGATGGCATCCGCTGCCCGACGTGCTCGCGTTCCTCCAAGCGCGCAGAGCTCCCGTGACGGCGTTCTTGATCGCACCTATCGCGCAGCGCGACGCCGACTTCTACCGGCAGGTCCGGACCTTGGGCGGCACGGTCGAGGACCACACCATGCATCACCCTGATCTGGCTCGGCTGTCACCCGCGCAGCAAACCGCCGAGGTGTGCCAGGCCGCCGACCTCATTGGCGCCACCTTTGGTCGCCGACCACTGTTCACCCGCCCGCCGTACGGGACTGAGAGCCAAGTCACCGACCAGGTCATTGGCGGCTGCGGCATGTACGAGACCGTCCTCTGGAACGCGAAGTACAGCAACCACCAGTTCAGTCGCGCCCACCCCGGCGGATTACAGCGTGGCGACATCATCCTGATGCACTGGGGTCCCGGGCTCCTGCAGGACCTTCGAGACCTCTTCCCGAGGCTGGACGCCGCCGGCCTGCGCCCCGCGCCGCTCCAGGGCTACCTCGGACCCACGGCCACGCACGCTGGCAGCATCCCTGCAGCGCCGGTCGGATCCCCTTCGGAGTGATCTGTGACGCAGGGAGCGTGGCGAACGCTCGACGGTTCCCGCACACGGCGGCATCGACGCGCCCGGCGTCGAACCCCAGCCACTCCGGGTCGACGACGGCGGTCACGGTCCTGGCTGCGCGCTAGACGGCAGGGCCATCCTGAGTCCGGCGCAACCCGAGCGGCAAATCATCGAGTTCCGAAACCGCGAGTCAAAGGCGGGGAGGGGGCTTGCGAGAGCAGCTCGAAAGCAGCGACGGTTCACGGTGCCATTCGGCCGAGGGCCCAGCTCAAGCCGCCGACAAGATGCTGTAGATACGCCGGGCTCTCCCAGGCGCTCGGGAAATGGCCCAGGCTGGTTGAGAACACCCGGCCCTCGGCCTGCCCGTATTCGTCCCGGCCGTAACAGGAGTCGGTGGCCGAGTGGATCGCCACTACCGCGAGTCGACCGGCCTGCAGACCGTCGAGCAACGCCGCGCGCTGCCCCGTGCTCCAGGGTGTCTCGCCAATCGTGAAGAGCGCGACGGCGCGAGCGCCCGCGACCTCCCTCGCCTCCCTTGCGGACGTCGTCGACGCGGCGCGCGTTCAGCCCTGCGAGCTCGGCGATCTCGTTCACGCCCCGCGCGGCCTGGTCGAGTACACCGTGCACGCCCGCGGGACCGTCGGGTACGGCGCGACCTGTGTCACGAACATGAGACTCGAACTATCGCCGCTCCCGGGAAGGCCTCGCTCTGAGATCCCGTTACATCGCTATTGCTCTACGATCGTAAGCCGTCCCAGAAGTGGCGGGCGGCTAGCGTCAGCGATCAACGAGCTCGCACATCAGCGATCGGGAGTGGCAGTAGCGTCGTGCCGGTTTCGTCAACTGACCTCGATCCCGTGCTCGTCACGGGCGCGTCCGGGTTCATCGGTTCCTCGGTTGTGCGCGCACTGCTCGATCGTGGTGTTCAGGTCCGTGCACTGATCGAACCAGGACGGGACGACGACAACCTCGCGGGGCTCGCTGTAGAACGAGTCGTCGGCGACATTCGGGATCGCGCCACGGTCGATGCAGCAGTCGAGGGGATCTCGACGGTATTTCATTTGGCCGCCGTCTATCGGTTCTGGGCTGCCGACCCGAACCTGTTCTATGACGTGAACGTCGGCGGCACGATGAACGTTCTTCGTGCCACCACGCGAGCGAAATGCCGTCGGCTCGTCTACACGAGCACGGTCGCGACGCTCGGTGTCGCGGAGAACGGGCGCCCAGCGTCCGAGCAGTCGCTTGTGCACTTCGAGCACCTCTTCGGCCATTACAAGCGATCGAAGTACCTCGCCGAACATGAAGTTCTGCGCGCCGGCGCGAGTGGGCTCCCGGTGGTGTTGGTGCATCCGACCTTTCCCGTCGGTGAGGGGGATTCAGCACCCACGCCGACGGGCCGTACCATCGTCGAGTTCTTGAACGGCCGAATTCCGGCATACGTCGACACTGCGCTCAACGTCGTGCACGTCGACGACGTTGCCCGAGGTCACGTCCTGGCCGCCGAGGCCGGCCGCTTGGGCCACAGCTACATCCTCGGAGGCGAGAACATGTCGCTGCGGGAGCTGCTGGCGACGCTCGCCGAGATCTGCGGTTTGGCAGCTCCCCGTGTTCGGTTGCATCCTCGAGTCGTGCTACCAATCGTGCGTTCCGCCGAATGGGCACAGGCAGCCGTGCTCAAACGCGAGCCAACGCTCCCGTCCGAACCGGTGCGCATGGCGACGACCCGCATGGAGTACGACGACGGCCGCGCACGCACTGAGTTGGGCTACTCGAGCATTCCTGCTCGCGACGCACTCACGCGCGCGGTGAGGTGGTATGTCGAGCACGGATTCGTCAAACCCTCCCGCGTAGACCGCATTCGTCGGGCTTCTGGCCTCACGCTGGAACGTGATCGCAGCACCGGCACTGACGACTCGCACCGCTCGGAACGGCTCGCCACATGACGCTGCTGCGACACCGCCTCGACGAACCATCGCCGAGCACGTCGAGCGCGGCCGACGGGTTCGATCTCCGCGCTCTACTCGCCGGTCGGGGAACGGAAGCGTTCGCTCTGCACGAACGGTATGTGAATCCCCAGATGCCGCGCGTGCTTCGCACCATCGGCTTCGATCGCGAGTATGTCCGGGCCGAGGGCCCATACCTCTTCGATTGCGAGGGCAACTCGTACCTCGACTTCCTCGCGGGATTTGGTGTGTTCGCCCTCGGCCGGTGCCATCCCGCGATCGAGCAGGCATTGCAGGATGCGATCGACTGCGCTCTCCCGAATCTGGTGCAGATGGATTGTCCTCCGCTCGCGGGTCTGCTCGCGGAAGGGCTCGTCGCCCGTATGCCCGATGATTCGCATCGATGCTTCTTCACGAACAGTGGCGCCGAGTCGATCGAGACCGTGCTCAAGTTCGCGCGCCGCGCGACCGGTCGTTCCCGCATCCTGTTCGCCGACCACGCGTTCCACGGACTGACCACCGGCGCCTTAGCGCTCAACGGAGGACGTGAGTTCCGAAACGGGTTCGGCGACCTGCTCCCGGGTTGCGAGAGCATCGCCTTC
>JALZAA010000152.1 GCA_030948625.1 Actinomycetota bacterium | reverse complement strand
GCGCGCCTGTCATCGGGCGGTCAGCCTCGCGCATCGCTGACGGGTGTGTCAGGCAGGCGTCGGCAAGACTGCACGGTCCGGGGCAGGTCGACATCTCGAGGAGGGCGCGTGCGGCGAGCGGTGGTCGGCGGACGCCCGTGTGACTGCGAAGGTCCGCGTCCAGCGCGACATCACGTACCGCAGCATCGGCGGCGAGAACCTGAAGCTCGACGCCTACGTCCCCGCCGGCCGCTTGGCGGCGCTGGCGGCAACGCTCGGGGAGGGACCGAACGACCGGGGCGACGACGAGCGGGTCATCCCGCCGGTCGAGCAGCCGTCGTTCGACTTCCTGTGGCAACACCTCGGCGACGTCGAGCCGTCGCTTCGGGCGGGTGAGCCGGGCGGGCGTGGGGGCGACGGCAACAACGTGGCGCCGACGATAGCTGTCATCATCGCTGTGCTCGTGGTCGGCGGCGTGGTAGTTGTCGTGCGCAGGCGCCGGCGCGCGGTACTGACGAAAGGGAGCTGATGGGGATCACCGGAGCGCACGTCCTTCTCTACACGTCGCAGCCCGAGGAGCTGCGCGCCGTGCTGCGCGACGTGATCGGCTGGAAGTACGTCGACGCGCACGACGGGTGGCTCATCTTCGCGTTGCCTCCCGCCGAGCTCGGCGTGCACCCGGCGGAGACGCCGTCGCACGAGCTCACGCTCATGTGCGACGACCTCGACGCGACCGTCGCCGAGTTGCGCGCCAAGGGGATCGAGTTCCGCGGTGAGCCGGAAAACCAGGGCTTCGGCATCGTGATCACGATGGTGCTTCCCGGCGGCGTCGAGATGCTGTTGTACGAGCCGCGCCACACGACGGCGATCTGAGCGCAACGGTGCGACCTCGGACAAACTCGCCCGAACTTCGCGACCGCGACACGCGCCGTTTGCTCGACGCGCGCCGCGGGTAGAGCGCCCACGTCTAGGAGAGGAATCACGATGGATGCCTGGGTCTGGATTGCGATCGCCGCCGCCGCGATCGTCATCCTTGCCGCAGTCGTGTTCTGGTCCGTGCGCCGAGCTCGGCAGCGACGCGACCTGCGCGACTGGTTCCGCCCCGAATAGACCGGACGGCTCAGCGGACGGTCCAGCCCGCCTCTTTGAGCTCCTTGCACGTGGGACAGATCGGGTACCGCGACGGGTCGCGGGTCGGCACCCACTTCTTGCCGCACAGCGCCACGATCGCCTCGCCGGTGACGTACGCGCGGGCGATGGCGTCCTTCTTGGCGTAATGGGCGAAGCGGTCGTGATCGCCCTCGTCGGTGGTCTCGCGCTCGGGCGCCTGCGTCGGCGTGATCGTCTCAGTTTCGGTCTGGGTCACCGGCACAGGGTAGCGATCGATTGGTGGACGGCTGACACTCCGCTGAGGCGCCCATCACGTGGCGCAGCAACGATGGCGGCATGACAACACGGCGATGGCTCATTGGCGCGGCCGCGTTGGCGGCGGTGTTGCTCGTGACGGCGGTGCCCGCGCTGCCCGCGGGCGCGGCAGCCGGCGTGCGAGTCACGAACGACGTCACGTACCGCACCGTCGACGGCGAGAAGCTCGGGCTCGACGTCTACCAGCCGGCCAAGAAGGGCAAGGACCGCCCGGCCGTCGTGATCGTGCACGGCGGCGGCTGGAGCGGGGGCGACAAGCAGTTGTTCGCCACCCAGGGCAACCAGCTTGCCGAGCGCGGGTTCGTCGCGTTCTCGGTCAACTACCGGCTCGCGCCCGCTCACCCGTACCCGGCCGCGGTGGACGACGTCGGCGCGGCCGTCGAGTGGGTGCGCAAGCACGCCAAGAAGTACGGCGTCGACCCGAAGCGCATCGGCGCCCTCGGTGGCTCCGCCGGCGCGCACCTGACCGGCCTGCTCGCCACGGTCGGCGAAGGCTCGCACGCGAAGGGCCACCGCATCGCGGCTGCGGTGTCGTGGTCGGGACCGATGGACTTCGACAGCCTCGCTCCGGCCGTGACAGCCGGTGCCGCCAGATCGATCGGGACGTTCCTCGGTTGCGCGCCCGACGCCTGTCCCGACAAATACGCGCAGGCGTCGCCGATCACCCACGTCGACAAGACCGATACCCCGATGCTGATCGTGAACTCGACGAAGGAGCTCGTGCCGCAGACGCAGGCCGACGCCATGAAGGCCGCGCTCGACAAGGCCGGGGTCGCGAACGAGGAGATCATCCTGCCCGGCGCCGCCCACTCCCGCGCCTACGCGAACCAGGTGTGGGACAGGACGGTGGCGTTCCTGGAGAACTACTTGAAGAACTAGCAGCCCGGCATACGATCGCCCGTCGTGAGGCGCACGATCCCCGTCTTCTTCCGGCGCGCCGTCGACGACGCCGGCGACCGCACGTGGCTCCTCGCCGACGGCGTCAGCTACACCTACGGCGAAGCGGCGGAGCGCGTCGCGCGCGCGGCAAGCGGCCTCCGAGCGGCGGGCGTGGGCGCCGGCGATCGGGTGGTGGTCACGGCCAGGAACACGCCGGACTTCGTTCTCAACTGGCTGGCGCTCATGGAGGTGGGCGCGGTCCAGGCCCCGGTCAATCCCAAGAGCAGCGCCGCCGAGCTCGGCGGCTTCCTCACCCAGGTCGCGCCCCGGGCAGTCGTCACCGACGAAGGGTTGGCGCCCGTCGTCGACGCCGCGATCCGCGAGACGGGCGTGAGTACCGGACGCTTGGACGTCGCAGCGCTGTTCGGGGCGCCGCCGGACGGTCGCGGCCCCGCGGCGGTCGACCCCGACGACGTCGCCGTCATGATCCCGACGTCGGGCACGACCGGGCGTTCGAAGCTCGTCATGCAGACGCACCTGGCCTACGTCATGGCCGGCGAAGGCTTCCCGTACTGGCTCGGGCTGACGAGCGAGGACCGGCTGATCACCTCGCTGCCGCTCTTCCACATCAACGCGCCCGCGTACTCGGTGCTGGGATCGGTTGCGGCGGGGGCGAGCGTCGCGCTGCTCCCGGCGTTCTCGGCGTCGACGTTCCTCGACGCGGCGCGCCGGTTCGACGCGACCGAGTTCAACGCGATCGGGGCGATGGTCGAGATGCTCATGCGCCAACCGGAGCGCCCGGACGACGCCGACACTCCGCTGCGTCTCTGTTACACGGGCCCGTCCCCCGACCGTGAGCGTCAACTCGATATTGAGCGCCGTTTCGGACTCGAAGTCAGGTGTGGCTACGCGCTGTCCGAGACGCCGTACGGGTTGGTCTGGCCGCACGGCACGCGGCCGTACGGGACACTGGGCGCGGCGCGCCAGCATCCCGAGCTCGGGCACGTGAACGACGCGCGCGTCATGGTCGATGGCAGTCCGGTCGAGCCGGGCGGCGTCGGCGAGCTGGAGCTGCGCAACCCGGCGATAATGCGCGGCTACTACGAGATGCCGGACGAGACCGCCGCCGTCATCGACGACGGATGGCTCCGCACCGGCGATCTCGTCCGCGACGACGGCGACGGCACGTACACGTTCGTCGGGCGGAAGAAGGAGGTCATCCGCCGTCGCGGCGAGAACCTCTCACCGGCCGAGGTCGAGGCTGCGCTCGAGCGCCATCCCGAGGTCGCGGAGGCTGCGGTGGTCGGCGTGCCCTCCGAATTGACCGAGGAGGATGTCAAGGCGTTCGTCATCCCGGCGCCGGGTGACGCGCTCGACGTCGCCGCACTGCACGCGTTCGCGCGCGAGCAGCTCGCGCGGTACAAGGTGCCGCGCTATTACGAGGTCGTGTCCGAGCTGCCGCACACGCCGACCGGCCGGCTGGCGAAGCACCGGCTGCCACGCGCGCGGACGAGCGAGGAGATCGACATGGAGGTCGGCTCATGACGCCCCCGGACCGAGAGCACCTGCACACGTGGATCGGCTCCGCGACACCCGACCGGATCACCGTCGCGGACCGTGACCTCCCGAGCGAGATCATGGGACGCCTCACGCTCACCGAGCTCGCCTACCTGCTCGTCACGCGACGCGAGCCGACGCCCGGCGAACGCCGCATCCTCGATGCCGTCCTCGTCTCGCTCGCCGATCACGGCCTCACGCCGAGTGCGCTGGCGGCGCGCCTCACGTACACGGGCGCGCCCGAGGCCGTGCAGGGCGCGGTCGCGGCGGGCTTGCTCGGCGCCGGCAGCGTCTTCCTCGGCCCCACCGGCGACACGGCGGAGTTCCTTGATGCGTATCTCGAGGACGCTCAGCGTCCCTCAGATGCGCATCGGGTGACGGGAATCGACGACTCGTCCCTCCGGCGCATCGCCGAGGCGGCGGTCGACGCCCGACGCGCAGCGGGGCAGCGGGTTCCCGGCCTCGGGCATCCCGTGCACCGCGACGAGGACCCGCGCACGCCGCGGCTGTACGCGCTGGCCGCCGAGGAGGGTCTGCTCGGATCGCATCTGCGGCTTCTGGAGCTCGTGGCCGATGTGCATGCGGAGCGCAGCGGGCGCCACCTCCCGATCAACGGCGCCGGGGCAGCCGGGGCGGCGCTGGCCGACATCGGCGTGCCGCCGGCGAGCGCCCGGGGCTTCGCTCTCATCGCCCGGACCGCCGGCCTCGTCGCGCACCTTGCCGAGGAAGCCGAGGATCCGATCGGGCGCTCGTTGTGGCTCGACGCCGAGCCACAGGCCGGCGACGCGTGACCCGCGGTGTGAGGCGCGCGGGCTCGCGGGCCTACCGTGGGCGACGATGACCCAGCCCATCACGACCCCCGCGGCGCTCCCGGCCCCGGTCCGGTCCGAGGCCGACCGTCGGATGCGGCGGCTGCTCCGGCTCCCCGAGAACGCCCCGAAGGGCAGCATCCTCGGCGCCCAGAACGCGTTCAGCCGCTCCATCGCCATCTCGGCGGTGCGGTGCCTGCTGATGTATGTGCTCATCCCCCTCGTCGGGCTGGGCGCCGGCGTCTCCCGCGGCCTGGCGCCGGCCATCGGGTTGGTCCTCGGCGTCGTGTCGATGACCGCCATCTTCTTCGCGATGCGGCGGCTGTTCGCCGCCGACCACAAGTGGCGCTGGTGGTACACGGGCATCGGTGGGACCGTCTTCGTCTTCATCCTCGTGGGCACGGTCCTCGACCTCGCTTCGCTCGTCGCGTGAGCGGACCGGCGGCCGACGTGACCACGCCCTCGCCGCCGCTCCGTTCGAGGCCGGTGCGGTGGATGTGGTTCGCGGTCGGCTGGGTCGCGGTGGCGGTCGGGTCGATCGGCGTCGTCGTCCCCGGCCTGCCCACGACGGTGTTCTTCATCATCGCCGCCGCGTGCTTCGCCCGGTCCAGCGCCGCGCTGCTCGCGATCGGCGCCTCGTACATCGTGTTCCGCGTCCCGACCCGCGAGCGCGTGCTCGGGCAGGCGGCGCTTGCGCAAGAAGCGGCCAACCGCTCGTAGCGCGCCGCTACGCTCGCGTCCCTTGGACGAGCAGACCGAGCCCACCCTCTCCGTCACGGAGCTCAACACGGTCATCCGTGACGCGCTGCGCGATGCCGTGCCCGAGACCGTCTGGGTGCGGGGAGAGGTGCAGGGGCTGAGCAAGTCGCGGGCGGGGCACGTGTACTTCCAGCTCGTCGAGAAGGACGAGCGCCGCGATCGAGTGCAGGCCGCCCTCGATGTGGCGCTGTTCCGGTCGCACCTCATGACCGTGAACACCGCCCTGCAAAAGACGCCCGGCGTCGAGCTTGCCAACGACGTCGCGGTCCGCGTGAAGGGCCACATCGACGTCTACCCGCCCACCGGTCGGCTCCAGCTGATCATGACCGGCATCGATCCCGTGTTCACCGCCGGCGCCCTGGCCGCCAACCGCGAGCGGGTCTTGCTTGCGCTCCAAGCTGAAGGTTTGCTGCGTGCCAACGCGGCGCATGATCTGCCGCTCGTGCCACTGCGCATCGGCCTCGTGACCAGCGCTGCCAGCGCTGCGTATCACGACTTCCTCGACGTTCTCGACAAGAGCTCGTATGCGTTCCGCGTCTGCGTGTGCGACGTGCGCGTGCAGGGCGCCAACGCGCCCCGCCGAGTCGTGTGGGCACTCCGGCGCATGGCGCGCCTCGCGCCCGTCCTCGATGCCGTCGTCGTCGTGCGCGGCGGCGGTTCGCGCGCCGATCTTGCGCCGTTCGACAGCGAGATCGTCGTCCGCGAGATCGCGGGCATGCCGCTTCCCGTGCTCACCGGCATCGGGCACGAGATCGACCACAGCCTCGCCGACGAGGTCGCGCATACGGCGTCGAAGACGCCCACCGCGAGCGGGCAGCTCGTGGTCGAGCGCGTCGCCGAGTTCGTCGACCAGCTCGACTTCGTGTCGCGCAGCATCGTCAACCGTGCCGAGTCGAGCTACACGCTGGCGATGCGGGAGCTGCGCGACTGCGCCCGCCGGGCGCGGCGCACCCCTCCCGCCGCACTGAGCCGCGAGCTCGCCGCGCTCGAGCGCCAGCGGGGC
>JALZAA010000171.1 GCA_030948625.1 Actinomycetota bacterium | reverse complement strand
GAGCTGGAGCGTGCCATTGGGGTAGGTGACCGACTCGGTCAGGCGCAGCGCCGTGGGAATGGTCCCGCCGCCGAACACCTGCTTGCCGCTGCCGAGCAGCAGCGGGTACAGCCACAGATTCAGCCGGTCGACGAGGCCGAAACGCAGCAGGGACTGCACGAGATCGAGGCTGCCAATGACATGGACTTCGTCGTGGCGTTCCTTCACGGCGGTGATGCTCTCGGCGAGGTCCCCGGCCACGAGCGTTGAACCCTGCCAGGCGAGAGGGGCGGCCAGCGTGCGGCTGGCGACGTACTTGGGGACGGCATTGAGTAGGCCGGTGAACGGGATCTCCTCAGGAGCTGTCGGCCAGTAGTTGGCGAAGATCTCATAGGTCTTCCGACCGAGGAGCAGAGCGTCCATGCTCCTCGCCCGCTCGAACACGGCGTTGGCGGACTCCTGGTCCAGCAGCGGCGCCTGCCACCCGCCGTGCGCGAAGCCGCTGTCGCGATCCTCGTCGGGCCCTCCAGGTGCCTGCGCCACCCCGTCCAGCGTCACGAACTCGGTCACGATGAGCTCACCCATGGTGTCCTTCCCTTTGCCTGGTGCCCATGCGTCGCTATGTAAGACGCCGCCGCCCAGCCGAATTCATCGCTGGCGCCGCCGTCAGCGGCCGGAGGTGGCCACGACGCTGAGCTCGGCCCGATTGGACTCGCCGGCTGGTGAACTCGACTTGCTCGCCGGTCCGGGGGTACTCGCTGGGCACTTAGTCTCTCGCGACTGTCCCCGATCGCCGGATCGAGGCGCTCCCGAGGTGCCGATCTGCGCCGTCGTCACGACCGGTTCAACCGGGAATCGGTAGTCGCGTTATGGCGCGTCCCCGATCGGCACATTGAGGGCAGGTCCGCGGTTACAACAGCGCGGCTTGCCAGACCCACTCGCTGACCCGAGGGTGGCCTTCGAGATTCGCTCTGCCTGTGGCCCAAAGCAGAACGTCGGACGCGCGCCCTTGCGGGGGCATTGGCAGGAGGCGGTCGACGACAAGTTTGCTTAGGGATCCCGGAGGTCGCCAGCCCACGCCAAGGCCCTGCGTGATGTCGTGAGTGTGGACAAGCGTTTCCGCGACGCCCATTGCAGCAAAGCCTGCCGCGTCGGACATTCCCCAGTGCCAAGCGACTGTTTCGGGACCAACGTGCTCGACGGCGCCGCTGAGGAGTCGACCACACGCAGCAACCACCTCCAGCACCTCCCGAGGTGGCGACGGCGCGACGACAAGGTCGAACGGAAGGTACGAGGCTGCGGCGCCGGCGGCGACCTGTCCCGCGTACGCGACGAGGTCGTGCGCGACATGAGCCGCGGTTTCCCAACAGCTCCACTCGAGTGAGCCAGCTTGCACGTGCCAGTCGGCCTCGGCGTGGGGCATCAGCACTCGCGTCATCTCACCGACTGCCGCCTCAACATGCTGGCCGCCCACCGAAGTCATCGACGACATGATCTCAGGTCAAGATCGTCGCGACCCGGGCTCGCCCCAAAACGCCGGCTCCAGGACGCACGATCCGTGCCTCCGTTCTGACGAGGGGCGGATGTCGCACTTGGGGACGCGCGCCTGCACGTATCGGGTGAGCGGCGTCCCTCCGTCGGCAGCGGACAAGATCCGCGTCGGCTCGAGGCCACGGAACGCGCGGCTCGGCGGCGACGCGCCGCGATCGCGGACTTCCCGCTTGCAGCTCGCCCAGCGAACGCGACGATCTTCACAGCAAGCGGTCCAGTCGGGGTGTCCGAGAACACGATCCGCGGCAGGCGTCGTGGATGCGACACCTGGATGAGGGTCGCGGACTCCGCGGCCTTGCGCTCCGCCCCGAAACGATCCGCCGAACTTCCAATCCCACGGAGCGCGATCCCGAAGGCAGCGCCGCTCGGGCATGGCAACCCCAGAGGCGTCTCATTTACGGTTGCTCCCAGGCACCGTCACGCGGGCGCTCGAGGAGCGGCATGGCCAAGCTGATCTACGTGGCCAATGTGTCCCTTGACGGCTACATCGAGGACGCGCACGGCAGCTTCGAATGGACCGCGCCCACCGACGAGGTCTTCACCTTCATCACTGACCTTGTGCGCCCCGCCGGTACCTACCTCTATGGACGGCGCCTGTACGAAACGATGGCCGTCTGGGAGACCGACCTCACCCTGGCCGCCCAGTCGGAGCTCATGGCCGACTTCGCCAACGTCTGGCAAGCGGCCGACAAGATCGTCTACTCCACGACGCTGCACGCAGTCTCGACCGCCAACACGCGGCTGGAGCGCCGCTTCGACCCCAATGCGGTGCGCGACCTGAAGACGTCCGCCGCCAGCGACTTGACCGTCGGTGGGGCGACCCTCGCGGCGCACGCGCTCAACGCCGGGCTGGTCGATGAGTGCCAGCTCTTCATGTATCCGGTGCTCGTCGGTGAAGGAAAGCCCGCATTCCTCAGCGACGCCCGCATCCAGATGGAGCTGCTGGAGGAGCACCGCTTCGGCAA
>JALZAA010000106.1 GCA_030948625.1 Actinomycetota bacterium | reverse complement strand
CGACAGAGCCTGGGCCGCGTTCATCGACCACGACATCGCACCGGTCTTCCACGTTGCCAACCAGCAGCGGCCCTTCGACGAAGCCTGGTACGCCTCCGACCCGGAGCCTTCGAACCCGGTGCTGTCGTCGGTGTTCCTGTGGGTGCCCGCCGCGCTCGGGATCGCCGACCTCGTGGTGAACGGCGTGCTCGAGCGGCGACCGGAGCTGCGGCTCGGCGTCATCGAGCTGTCGGCGGTCTGGCTGCCGCAGTTCCTCATGTACCTCGATGGTGGAGTGCGCTTCGTGACGAGGTTGCACGGCAAGGCGATCACCGAGCTGCCGCTGGCGCCGAGCGAGTACGTGCGGCGTCAGGTGCGTGTCGCCGCCTTCTCGTACGAGCGCCCCGAGCGGCTCATGCAACGCGTCGGTGACCTGTTCATGTGCTGCAGCGACTACCCCCATTCCGAAGGAACGGCGCAGCCGCTCGACGACTACCGCGCCCTCGACGACACCACGTCCGATCCCGCTGCCGCACCCGGCCTCTACCGCGACAACGCGGCGTGGCTGCTCGGGCAGGGCAACGGCGCGTGACGGCGGCCGACGCCGAGTTCGACTTCCTCGCGCCGCGTCACGACGTCCCCACGGGCGGCCGCAGCGGCTTCACGCTCCTCGACGGCCGCCAGGTCCACTACCTCGAATGGGGCGCGAGCTCCGCTCGGCCGGTCGTATGTCTCCACGGCGGCGGCCAGACCGCGTACATGTGGGAGGAGCTCGGCGCGACGCTCGCATCGACGCACCACGTGCTCGCTCCTGATCTGCCGGGCCACGGCGACTCGGACCCCGTCGACGAGATGGACCGCCACTCGCTCGCGGATACGATGCCGCCGTTCCTCCAGAACTTCGGCGTCGAACGCGCCGCGTTCGTGGGCGCGTCGCTCGGCGGCATCGTGAGCCTCACCCTCGCCGCCCAACGTCCCGAGCTCGCGGTCGCGATCGCGCTGATCGACATCGGTCACCGCCTCGAGGACGAAGGCGTCAACCGCATCATCGAGTTCATGACGCGCCACGAGTCGTTCGCTTCACTCGAAGAGGCCGCCGTCGAAGTAGCCGAGTACCTGCCGCACCGCCGGCAGGTGAACGTCGAGAACCTGCGCCGGAATCTTCGTGAGCGCCCGGACGGACGATGGGTCTGGAAGCACTACTACGGGCGACGCCTGCGGAGGGCGGAGGCGCCGGAGGGTGGCTGGCGTGAGCTGCTCGCCGGCCTGGACGCGGAGGTGACCGGGCTCAGGTGCCCGGTGCTCGTGTTGCGGGGCGCGAAGAGCGATGTGCTCTCGAGCGAGGGCGCCGAGGAGATCGCCGCACTGATTCCCGACTCGCGGTTGGCGACCGTCGGCAGCGCCGGTCATCACGCCGCCGGCGACAACCCCGAGTCGACGGTCGGGCTCGTGCGCGCGTTCCTCGCCGAGACGGGCTGGTGAGCGAAGCGGCGCGCGTGGACCGCGGCTAACCCTCGGCGAGCCGCGGTGACGTCGGACGCCTCGCCTCCTCGACGGCCTCTCGCGAGCGCGTCGGGTCGGTCTCGGCTTGGTCGCGTCGCGGCTGCAGCCACCGGGCGATGTTGTGGACGTAGTCCTTGAAGATCTCCAGGCGCGAAGGATCGCGCTTCATCTCGTCGCCGGGCGGCTCGGTGACGAACGACGGGGCACCGCTGTCGGTGTCCCAGTTCATGTCGGCGAAGTGATGGAACGTGGAACAGGCAATCGCGCGGCCCGATGGTCGGCCGTCGATCGTGGTCTCGCCGTCGAGACACACCGCCAGGTTGAACTGCCGTCCTGTGACCGCACTGCGACCGCGCGCGATCGTGCGTGCGAAGGAGTACTCGGGCGGCGCCGACACCGCGCCCTCGTGCGGGTGCGCGGGGAACCACTCGATCTGGCCGCTCGGTACCTTCGGCGTTCGCAGCAGGTCGTGCACCGGCTCGTCGGCGAACACCCGCTGGTAGTCCCCGTTGGCCCCCGAGTGGTAGTTGGGCCAGGAGATGGTCGGGTTGTCCTGATCGTCACGCCGCCCGTCGGGCTCCGGATTCCGGTTGTGAAAGTGGTTCAGCTGGCCGAGGGACCCGAGAGAGAGCAGGCACGAGCCGAGATCTTGATGGTCACGAGCCGTCAGGACGCCACCGCCCCGCTCGCGAAACCGCATGATGCCGGGCGCATCGGCGGGCGCCAGCCCGTCGCCCGCGTCGACGGCCATCAGCCACAGCTGGTCGTAGTCGAGGGTGTCGAGCGTGCTGAGGACCGAGTCCTCGGCGCCCGTGTCGTCGCGGTTCCGGGTCGTGACATCGTGCCCGGCGCGGCGGAGCTCGTCTGCGAGGAGCGAGAACCGGCCGACGTTCCAGTCGTCTTCGATCTCGGGGATCGTCGTCTGGAGAAGGATCTTCGCCACGGGCTCTCCTCACGGGAACTTCCCGCGTGTAGGTGCCCGAAAGGGTCGTCGACCAATCCGGCACCTACGCGCGCCAAGTTGTGAAGCGCTGTACGTTGCCGCTGAATTCCCGGCGCCGGAGAGGAGTGAGCCGTGACGAACGTGGACGAGGGACAGACCGAGATGATGCGGCAGGCGGTCCCGTTCGCGGGTGCCCTCGGCGTCGAGGTCATCACGAGCCGGCCCGAGGAGGTGCGGGCACGTGTGGAATGGCGGCCCGAGCGCTGCACCACGGCGGGTGTGCTGCACGGCGGCGTCATCATGAGCCTTGCCGACACGACCGGCGCTACTTGCGCGTTCCAGAACCTGCCGGAAGGCGCCGCGGGCACGACCACGATCGAGAGCAAGACGAACTTCTTGCGCGCCGTGCGCAGGGGTTACGCGGAAGCGGTCTCGCGCCCGCTGCATACCGGCCGCACCGTGGTCGTGATCGAGACCGACGTCACGGACGCCGACGGACGCCCGGTGGCCAAGGTGCTGCAGACCCAGGCCGTGCTGAGCGCGAGTTGACGAACTGCCGTCACGCGGCGTCAGGCGACGAGGCGTTCAATCAGGTTGAGGTATTGCATGAGGCTGCGCACGGGCAGGTACTCGTTGCGGACACGCTGCTGAGCTTCGCGGCCGAGGCGCTCGGCTCGCTCGGGATCCTGGAGCAGGGCCACGACTGCGTCGCCGTATGCGGCGAGATCGAAGGGGTCGTCGAGCAGGATGCCGGTCACGCCGTCGATGATCTGGTCCTGGATTCCGCCGATGCGGCTGGCGACGACCGGTCTCGCCTTCCACATCGCCTCGGCAACCGTGAGTCCGAAGCCTTCGGCGATGCTCTTCTGGACGACCACGTCCGCTCGACGCTGTAACGCATTCACCATGGCCGCGTTCTCTTCGCGGTCGTCCATGGGAAGAGCGGCGAGGTGTACGCGCGGTTGCACGTCGACGGGTAGCTGCTCGTAGAGCGCCTGCACTTCGTCGAGCACCTCTTTGCCCTCCGGATCGTCGGCGACGGCGGAGACTGTCGGTCCCGCGTACACGAGGTGCGCGTCGCTCCGCGGCGCGACGTGGTCGGCAAATCCGCGGATCACCCCGATCGGATCCTTGAGCCGGTCCCATCGTGAGACCTGCAACACGATTCGGTCGTTCGCACGGAGTGGGGCGCGCTCGATGATCTCGGCCCGGCGCTCGACGCGGCCGGGGCTGCCGTCCTCGCGAGTGAACGTCGGTTCGCCGCCGTCACTGTCGACGTCGAAGCCGGCCACTCTCAGAATGGCGTGCACGGCGACGGGGTCGAGCTCCTGGTTCTTGGGCGAGAAGGCGTCGATGACCGGCGGGATCACTTCGATCTTGGCGTCGTCCAATCCCTCCCACACGAACGCGCGACGCGAGAACACGTACGCGTCGGCCGGCTCGACATACGGGATGAGGAACTTCCACGCGCGGCGGGCGACGTCGGTCGGAACGTCGATGCCGACGTGGCAGCGCCAGATCACCGGCACGTCCAGGTGCTTTTTCAGCCCCGGGATCAGACCAGCCGGCTGAGGATCGTGGACGATCACGACGTCGTCCGGACGCACGAGCTCGACAAGTTCGGCGAGGTTCGGGGCCAGCGCCGACTCGTAGACCTCACGCTCGGCATCACCCAACGACCCTCCGTCGCCCGGCGCGGAGTGCAGGTTGTTGTGGATGCGCTTCGTGATCTGGAAGAACGACTCGTTGCCGCTGATGACCAACCAGCGCGCGTCGACACCGGCACCATGCGCGTACGCCAACAGCGAGACCAGCATTTCGGCCACGCCGCCGCCGAGAGCAGTCGAGTTGATGTTCCAGATGACGCGCCCGTCGAAAACGCGGTGTGCGCGTTCGATCGCCTCGAGCACCCGCGACCAGCGGTCGGGCGGCAGGACGGCTTGGAACCGCTCGATAGGTAACGACCCGATGGGAACGGAGGTGAGCGCGGCCACGGTGGCTGGAGTTGTACGGCGGCGCTAGCTCGGCGGTCGGACGTTGATCACGAGTGTGAAGATCGACGTCACGACGGCTTCACCGGAATGAGCGTCCTTCCAGTCCGTCTCGGTCACGTAGAACTCGAGCTTGCCGCCGTTCGAGCGTTCCTTCTCATAGACGTCGCTGATGACGGTCGTGCCCTCGAGAACGTCGCCGACCTTCGGCCACTGGTGGTACTCGAACGCTTGCTCGCCGTGCAGGATTGCGCGGCCCGGCCCGCGGAGACGGTCGATCGGCAGGCCGGCGGCGCCGCCCGCGCCGAGCGAGCCCCAGTACTGCATCACGAACGGGAACGTCGGCGGGACGGGCGCGCCGTCACCCCGATACGCATCGCTCGTGTCTCCCAGCGCGTCGGCGAAGACGCGCACCGGCCCGCGCTCGATAGCGACTTTCTGTGTACCGGTTGTCTGGCCTTTGAGCTCGGTGAGGGCCACGGCGAGCGACCCTAGCTCACAGCCCCAGGCGCTCGTTCGCCTCGGCGAAGACTCGCCACGGCGGTCCGACCTCGTGCGCGGCTTGGAGCGTCTCCGGATCCCACTGCGACACGTCCCGGCCGAAGAAGTCCCCGCCGTAGACGTGGATCGAACCGGTGCACTCGCCGAGAGGGTTGTGCACGGCGTGAATGGCGTCGTCGCCCAGGAGAACGACGTCGGCGGTCGACAGCTCGCGGGTGCGGCGCGGCTGGAGCGAACCTTCGACGCGGCGGAAGAACGTATTGTCCTCCTGGCCCGTGTAGATCCCGATGGCGGCCCACATGCTGTGGTCGTGCGGCCAGATGCTCATGCCCGGCGCCCAGACGACCTTGAGCACCGTCAGGTCGGGGGAGTGGTGCAGCGTCGTCAGCTCGGCCCGCTCGGCCGGCAGCGCAGCTTCGCACTGCGACGCCGGGTCGACGGTCCGTTCGAGAAGATCGGCGACCGCGAGACGCGGCTCCGATTCCTCGACACACGCCCGACACTCCGCCACGAATTGATCGACGTCGAGCACAGCAATCAGGTTAGGCCGGACGCGAGGCCGCTGCTTCCCGGGCCACGTCGTCGACGAGCAGGTGCTTCATGACCTTCCCGGTTGCGTTGCGCGGCAAGGATTCGACGAAAGTCACGTGACGCGGCCGCTTGTAGTCGGCGAGGTGCGAAGCGCAGAACTCTTTGAGCTCGTCGGCGCCGATCGCGTCCCCCGGCTTCAGAACCACGAACGCGGCGATGTCCTCGCCGAGGACGTCATGGGGCACACCGACGACTGCGGCTTCCCGCACGCTCGGATGCTCGAGGATCACGCTCTCGATGTCGGTCGGGTAGACGTTGTGCCCGCCTCGGACGATGAGGTCTTTCTTACGGCCGACGAGGTAGAGAAAGCCGTCCTCGTCCAGGTAGCCGAGGTCGCCGCTACGCAGCCATCCGTCGCTCGTCCAGGTTGTGGCGGTCGCGCCGGCGTCTTTGTAGTACTCGCGCTGGTATCCAGGCAGCCGCGTGAGCAGCTCTCCGACCTCACGGGCGCGGCGCTCGTTGCCGTCGTCGTCGACGATCTTGATCTCCATCGGCGGAATGGGCTTGCCCACCGACCCGATGCGCCTGGTCACCTCGTCCTTCGGCATGACGATGTACGCGGGGCCGGCCTCGGTCATGCCGTACGAGTTCGACACCGTCGCGTTCGGGACGCGCTCCTGGAGAGCGAGCAGCGTCTTCGGAGCGAGGGGCGCGCTGCCGATCGACACCGCCTGCACGCTGCTGAGGTCCGCCGTCGGGAAGTCGGGATGGGCGACGAGCAGCTCGGCCATCGCGGGCACGAGGAACGCCATCGTGGGCCGCTCGCGCCCGACGATGCGTAGCCATTCCGCGGCGTCGAACTTCGGCATGTACAGGCCGCACATGCCCATCTTCATCGGGTTGTAGATGAACGAGATGCCTGCGAACGTGAAGAGCGGTGCGCCGTGCAGCCACCCCGCGCCCGTCCAGGGGGGCTCGTGGTTCGGGATCATGGCCACGTTGCGATGCCGGACGGCGACGCCCTTGGGCAGGCCCGTCGTGCCGGACGTGTACATGACGTCGGCGAGGTCGTCGAACTCCACCCGCGCCTGGAAGTCGCTGTCGTCGCCATCGAAGGCGTCGTCCCACGCGACTTCGGCCTCACCGGCAGTGTCGTTGACGAGCAGCTGCAAAGACGGGACGCCGTGCCGTACGTCGCGCGCCGCCGACTGCAGCACGCCGCACGTCACCAGCGCAGTCACCTCGGCGTGGCCGAGGATCACCGCGAGCTCGCGGGTCGACAGGCGCGTGTTCGTGGGGACCGCCACGGCGCCGGCCTTGTGCACGGCGGCGTAGGCGACGATCCAGCGCAGGCACTCTTCGCTCGGGAGATAGATCGACACGCGGTCGCCCGGGTGCACGCCGCGGGCGGCGAGGCCGCGGGCCAGCGCGTTCGAGCGGGCGTCCCATTCGCCGAACGTGAGCGCGCCCCCGGAGCCCAGATCGCGGTACGCCACCTCGTTACCGTCGCGCCGCGCCAAGAAGCGCAGCTGATCGACGAGCAGCTCCCCCCAGTCGGGCATGGGTTACATCGAGAACGCCATGCTCGGGATGGCGCTGCCGTTCTCGGCCGGCGCGAACAGGTCGGCTTTACGCGCGATCAGCTCGTCGACCGTCCAGCGCTTCCCGCCGGCATCGAGGTCGTTGGCGAGCGACCAACCGCGCATCAGGTAGACGTGGTCGCCCCACATCACGAACACCTGACCGCTGATGTCGGCGGCGGCGTCGCTCGCGAGGAAGCCGATCAGCGGCGCCATGTTGTCCGGGCTCCAGGCGTCGAACTCGCCCTCCTTCGCCGCCATGAGCTGGTCGGCCCCCGCGACGGTGTCGGTGAGGCGCGTCCGGGCGCGAGGCGCAATCGCATTCACCGTCACGCCGTACTTCTGGAGCTCGCGTGCGAGCACGATGGTCATCGACGCGATGCCCGCCTTCGCCGCCGCGTAGTTCGACTGGCCCGCGTTGCCGAACAGACCAGACTCGCTCGACGTGTTGATGATGCGACCGGTGACGGGCTCACCCGCCTTGGCTTGCTCGCGCCAGTACACGGCTGCGAACCGGCTCGGAGCGAAGTGACCTTTCAGATGGACGCGAATGACCGAATCCCACTCCTGCTCGGAGAGGTTGAAGCTCATGCCGTCGCGGAGGATCCCGGCGTTGTTCACGAGGATGTCGAGCTTGCCGAACGCGTCGATCGCCTGACCGACGAGCGACTCGGCGCCCGACCAGGACGCGACGTCGTCGTAGTTGGCGACGGCCTCACCGCCGCCGGCGACGATGTCGTCGACCACTTCCTGCGCCGGCGTCTTGTCGGCGCCGTCGCCCTCTCGTGCCACGCCCAGGTCGTTTACGACGACCTTCGCGCCTTCGTCGGCGAGGAGCACCGCCTCACCCCGGCCGATGCCGCGACCGGCTCCGGTCACGATGGCGACCTTGCCGTCGAGCGTTCCCATACAACCCTCTCCCGTCTGGTCGACTTCGGATCTCCGCGGGCGAACATTACTGACTCCGGTGTCAGGTACGCTGACCCGGCCACGGAACCGGAGGGATGCACCATGGGTGACGCCGTCATCGTGTCCGCCGCCCGCACCGCGATCGGCACGGCGCGGAAGGGATCGCTCGCCGACATCGACGTGTTCGAGCTCGCCAAGGCGTCGATCAGCGAGGCGCTGAAGCGCTCGAGCGTGCCCGCCGAGGACGTCGACGACATCATCATGGGCGAGTCGCTCCAAGGCGGAGGGTGCGTCGCCCGCTACGCGGCCGTCGACCTCGGCCTGACCGACATCCCCGGCCTGGCGCACAACCGTCATTGCGCGTCGGGCATGGCGCCGATCCAGACCGCGGCCGCGAGTATCCGCGCCGGCATGGACCGCGTCGTGATCGCCGGTGGTGCCGAGAGCATCACGCAGAGCCCGCAGGTGATGAAGAAGGTGCCGGGCCCGTACTCGGGTGTGCAGCCGTGGCTGTCGCCCAGTCACCCGGCGACGCCCGATGCCCCGACGATGGACATGTCCATCACGGTGGGCTGGAACACAGCAGTGAAGGCCGACGTGACCCGCGAGCAGCAGGACGAGTGGGCGTACCACTCGCACCAGCGCGCCGTCGCGGCCATCGACGAAGGCCGCCTCGCCGACGAGATCTTCGCCATGGAAGTGCCGGTGCCGGGGAAGCGCGGCGAGACCCGAACGTTCGACGTCGACGAGCACCCTCGCCGCGACACGACGCCCGAGAGGCTGGCGAAGCTGTCGCCGCTGCATCCGGAGATCGACGGGTTCAGCATCACGGCGGGCAACTCGTCGGGGCTGAACGATGCAGGGTGCGCAGTCGTGGTCGCCGACGGCGACTACGCCGAGGAGCACGGCCTGGAGCCGCTCGCCGTCGTGCGCTCGTGGGCCTCGGTGGGCGTGCCGCCGCGCGACACCGGCCTCGCGCCGACGCTCGCGATCCCGAAGGCCGTGGAGCGCGCAGGACTGTCCCTCTCGGACATCGACCTCGTCGAGATCAACGAGGCGTTCGCGTCGATGGCGGTCGCGTCCAGCCGGATCCTCGGCTTCCCGCACGAGATCGTGAACGTGAATGGCAGCGGCTGCAGCCTTGGGCACCCTGTCGCGGCCACCGGGGCCCGGATGGTCGCGACGATGATCTACGAGCTGCGCCGCCGTGGCGGCGGGCTGGGCTGCGTGAGCATGTGCGCCGGTGGTGGCATGGGCTCCGCGACCGTGCTCGAGGTGCCGCCTCCGGCGTAGGTTCTGCGTCCATCGAGTCCGACCTCACCTTCGCCCTGGAACTCGCCGACGCGGCAGACGAGACCACGATGCCGCGGTTCCGCGACCGGGACCTCGTCGTCGAGTCCAAGCCCGACCTCACACCGGTGACCGAGGCTGATCGCGCCGCCGAGAACGTGTTGCGGGCGCGGATCGAAGCAGAGCGGCCCGGCGACGGAGTCGTGGGCGAGGAGTACGGCGAGACAGAAGGGACGGGTGAGCGGCGGTGGATCCTGGACCCCATCGACGGCACGAAGAGCTTCGTGCGCGGCATCCCGGTATGGGGAACCTTGATCGCACTCGAGCATGAAGGTGAAGTCGTCGTCGGTGTGGTCTCGGCGCCCGCGTTGGGCCGACGGTGGTGGGCGGCGCGCGGCCGGGGCGCCTACGCCGACGGCGAGCCGATCCGGGTCTCGCGCGTGGCGACCATCGAAGATGCGCTGCTCTGCTACACGTCCCCGGTGGCGTTCGACGAGCATGGCCTGGGCGAGCAGTTCCGGGCGTTGGCGGCGAGGTGCTGGGAGGCGCGCGGCTTCAGCGACTTTTGGGCTCACGCTCTCGTCGCCGAGGGCAGTGCCGACATCGCCGTCGAGCCGGTGATGAACCTGTGGGACAACGCCCCGCTCAAGGTGATCGTCGAGGAGGCGGGCGGCCGGTTCACCGACCTCGACGGGAACGCGCGCATCGACGGTGGGAGCGCGGTGACGACGAACGGATTGCTCCACGAGGCCGTGCTGGAGGCGATGGCGCGTCAGGGCGGTAGCTGATGAGTGACGACGTCACAGTCGGCATCGACATCGGCACCTCGTCGGTGAAGGCGATCGCCGCCGACGGGGACGGCAACGTCGTCGCGTCAGCGCGCGTCCCTCACGAGTTTCATGTTCCGAGCCCGGGTCGCTTCGAGCACGACGCCGACGAAGCCTGGCGGCGCGGTCCGCGGGCGGCGCTCGACGCGCTCGGCGACACCGCCCCGCTGGGCGTCAGCGTTGCCGCGATGGTCCCGTCGTTGGCCGCCGTGGACGCGGCAGGCGTGCCGATCACCCCCGGTCTGCTGTACGGCGACGAGCGCGGCCGCCACGGCTCGCGCGCCGGACATCCCGGCGAGAGCGGCGAGCTGCTCGCGTTCCTGCGGTGGACGGTCGGCGAGGCGCCCGACGCCGCCGGCTACTGGCCCGCGCAGGCCGTCGCCAACCACGAGCTCGCAGGCGAGCCCGTGCTCGACACGACCACCGCCGCCACCGCGTACCCGTTGTTCGATTGGACGGGATGGGACCCGCACCTCGCGGGCGAGGTCGGTGTGCGGCCCGAGCAGCTCCCGAAGCTCGCACCGACGGGCTTCGAGTGCGGGCGCGTCGGCGGGGTCGATGGTCCCGCGCTGGCGTCTGGTTGCATCGATGCATTCGCCGAGCAGCTCGTTGCCGGCGCCGACGACGACGGTGACGTGCTCATCATTCTCGGCACGACGCTCATCGTGTGGGCGGTCACGTCACGCGACGAGCCGGTCGCCGATCACTACGTCATCCCGCACACGACGCCGGGCAAGATGCTCGTGGGCGGGCCGAGCAATGCCGGTGGGCTGTTCCTCAACTGGGTGTCGAGCCTGCTCGCCGAGGGTGACCGTGCCACCGATCCCGGCCGCGTGCCGGTGTGGGCGCCGTTCCCGCGCGGCGAGCGCGTGCCGCTCAACGACCCTGACCACCGCGGCGTGCTCGGGGGGCTCGACCTGACGCACACACCGGGCGCGGTGCGGCGCGCGGCGTTCGAGGCGTCGGGGTTCGTCGCCCGGCGCATGCTCGAGGCGACAAAGGCCGACACGAACCGCATCGTCGCGACGGGCGGCGGCACGCGGGTCGACGAGTGGGTGCAGGCGCTTGCCGACGCCACGGGCGTTCCCGTCGACTGCGTCGCAGTACCCGAAGGCGGCGCGCTGGGCTCGGCGTGGCTGGCGCGCATCGCGGCCGGCCTCGAGGAGCCGACGGCGATGGCCGAAGGTCGCCGCTGGGCCCGGACCGGCCGCCGCGTCGAGCCCGACGAGCGCTGGGCGCCCGCCGTCGCCGAACGCTACGAGCAGTTCCTCGACCTCACCGGGCTCGGCGACCCGTGATGCGTGCGTGGAACATCACTATGTTGCTTCAGGAACGCATCTGAGCATTCGCGCGTCAGCTTCGAAGGCCGGCGGCGTGGGCGCTTGCGGGCGGTGGCAGCGGATGCCGGAAGAGGCTCGCCGCGTTCTCGTGGCTGATCATCGCGATCTCGTCGGCGGGCAGGTCGCCGTAGAACCGCTCGAAGACCGCTTGCGAGTCGGGCCACGTGCCGTCGCCGTGGGGGTAGTCGGTCTCGAACATGATGTGGTCCACGCCGACCGTGTGGCGCGTGGAGATCGTCGACGGATCGTCGATCGTGCAGAACCAGAAGTTGCGGTGCAGCACCTCGGCGGGCCGGACGCTGCCGGGGAAGTAGTCGCCGTAGCCGGAGCGGTCGACGATGTTCTCGAGGCGGTCGTGCAGCATCGCGACCCAGCCGATCCCGCCCTCCGACATCGCGATCTTCAAATCCGGGTGCTTCACCGCATAGCCGGACCACAGCCACTCCGCGCACGCGGCCAGCGACAGCTGACCGAACAGCGTGGCCCCCAACGGCACCATCGGTGATCCCGGCGGCATGTCCGCGACACCTGTCGACCCGACATGGAGGCAGATGACCGTGCCGGTCTCGGCGCAGGCGGCGATGATCGGGTCCCACCAGCCGGAGAACAGATTCGGCATATCGACGCGGTGCGGCTGCTCCGGGAGCGTCACCGCAGTGAACCCGCGATCGGCGTTGCGACGGATCTCGTCGGCGCCTTGTTCGGCGTCGCCGAGATAGGTGATGCCCATCGGGACGGTGCGGTCCGGGTAGGGCCCGTACCACTCCTCGGCGAACCAGTCGTTCCACGCCCGCGTCACCGCCAGCCCGAGCTCGGCGTTCGAGCACTGCGAGAACACACGACCGCAGAAGCCGGTGATCTGCGACGGGAAGTTCACCGACGCCCAGACGCCGTTGATGTCCATGTCGGTGATGCGGGCGTCGATGTCGTAGCAGCCGGCGCGCATCTCCTCGAAGCGCGTGGGCTCGACCTTCCAGTCCTCTCGCTTTCGCCCGACGACGGCGTTGAGCCCGACCTGGAAATACAGCTGGCCGTCGAACTCCCACACCTCGTGACCCTCGACGGTCTCGACGATCTTCGGCGCGAGTCCCTGGAACCGTTTCGGCAACCGGCCTTCGAACATGTCGGGCGGCTCGACGAGATGATCGTCGACGGAGATGATCGTGTACTTGATCTCGCGAGGCTCGGGATCGGGGAGGAGCCCGTGCGTCTCGCTCTTCTTCCAGTGCAGCTTCGGCTTCTCCGTCGCAGTCACGGCCGTTACCCTACGAGCCGTGGCGCTGGAGATCGAGATCAACCGCGAGCAGTGCATGGGCTCGGGCAACTGCTCGTTCTGGGCGCCTGGCGTGTTCGATCTCGACGATGAGGGTGTCTCGGTCGTGGTCGATCCCACGGCGCAGCCGGAGGACAAGATCATCCTGGCGGGCCAGGGATGCCCGACGCAGGCGATCTCGATCACGCGCGACGGCGAGAAGATCGTCTAGCGCCCTTGCCCGCGCCTCTCGTTCTCGTCCACGGTGGCGCACATGGTGGCTGGTGCTGGAGCCCCACCGTTCGGTACCTCGACGGCGAGGTGCTCGCCGTCGATCTGCCACCGAAGTCGGTACGGGGCGGTCCGCACCGCTTCGAATCCCCGCCGGAGTTGCCCGACCTGACGCTCGCCGACTTCGCCGATTCCGCGCTCCGTGATGTCGACGCCGCCGGGCTCGAGCGGTTCGTGCTCGTCGGTCACTCGATGGGAGGGCTCACGGTCTCCGAGGTCGCTCGGCGTGCGCCCGCCCGTGTCGAGCATCTCGTGTACGTCTCGTGCATCGTCCCTCCGGAAGGCACGTCCGCGATGGACGCGCTGCCTCAGGAGCTGCTCGACGCGGCGCCCGACGCCGTCGAGATGTTCTGCAACGACATGGACGACGAGCAGACGCGCTTCGTGCTCGACAACATGGGTACCGAAGCGGGTCAAGTGCTCCATGAGCGCATCACGCGGACGGGGATCCCCAACGACATGCCCAAGACGTTCGTGAAGCTGCTACGTGATCAGTCACTACGGCCGCAGGACCAGGAGGCGTACGTCGGGAACCTCCGGAGGTCGCCCGGGGGCTACGTCGATGTGATGACGATCGACGCCGGCCACGACGTCATGGTCAGCCGGCCGAAGGAGCTCGCCGACGTCCTGAACCAGATCGCGTCTGCGGCCTAGCGCCCGCGGGCGCCAGGCTCAGCCCGTGAGCCGCGGCGCGCCCGCTACCGCCGCCGCCGGCTCTGACGCCGACGGGGTAGACGGTGCCGACGGAGCGGCATCTGGTGCCGGCGCCGGGGCGACGAACGAGTTCGTGATGGTGAACGTCACGGTGTTGGAGAGGTTCGTGGGCGAGTCGAACGTGACTTCGTTGCCCGAGCTCCCGCAGCTTGCGTTGACGCTGTCGTCCTTACAGGCGTAGGCGACGTCGGTGGCCCCGCCAGTCGCGGTCTCGGTGACGGTGCAGGTCGAACCGAGGAAGCCGTCGTTGAAGAAGTTGCTGTTCGCCGGTACCGGCTTGCCCGTGGCGTCGAAGGACAGATCGCCCGAGGGACCGCCATCGGTACACGCGTAGTGGATGGTGAACGTCGTGCCCGGAGGCGCGTTGCCGACGACGACCTTGTTGACTTCGACGTGCATGTTCTCGCCGGCGGATGCGGGCGCGCCGAGCGCGACGACTACAGCGGCCGCCACCCCGAATACGGTCACGATCCTTCTGCGCATGGGCGGCGACCCTAGACCGCACGCGGGCCCAGTTGCAGGACCGTGTCCGTCTCCGTCACTCGTGGCGTGCGGGTGATCTGCAACGCGCGACCTCGATCGTCGAGGACGGAGGTCGTGTTCGCGCACCCACCTGCGGCATGGGACTGGTAGTTCGTGACCAGCGCGACGGGCTCGAGCCGCTGTCCGCGCTCGTCCACGGCCTCGAAGTCCGACCACCCCGCCGTGACCGACGGATCGTCGCAGCGCGCGAACACCTCCGACCAGACCATCAGGTCCGTCAGGAACGGAGAGCCCGCGATCAGATCCCGCACGGTCGTCGCAGTCCCGCTCGAGAGGTCCGTCACCTCGCCGCGCCACAGGCCGTCACCGGCGCGATGCACGCGCAGGCGGTACGCCCGCCGCGGTTTCCAGGGGTAGTCCCGCGTGTTCGGATCACCGGGCGTGCTCGGCAGCCTCGACTCGACGCCGCCAAGGAGTGAGCCGTCGACTGCGTAGCCGCCCCAGTTCGCGGCGCCGAACCCTGGGAAGGCGCGGTTCCATTGAAGCCCCAGGTGTGCGGCACCTGCGCCCGGGAAGCCCACTTGCAGCGCCCAGAAGTACAGGTGGTCGACGACCGGCGGCTGTGTCACCTCCAGTGTGACCGCCGCCTCCACGAGATGTCCGGCACCGGGCGGCAGGCGCCAGGAGAGATGGAAGGACGACGCGCTGCTATTCACGGATACCTGGCTGGCTGCCGGTTCTGCGGTCATCTCCGTCGTGATCGTGGTACGGGTTGGGGTGCTTGAGGTTCTCGGGCAGCTCGTCGGTGCGCTGCGGTGCTCGTTGATGAACCACGGGCGAAGCGCGCCACGCAGAAGGGCGACAGCGTCGGTCGAGCGAGCCCAGCAGGCCGCAATGGTTGTGTGAGGCCGACTCGGTGATTGATCCCAGCAGGACCCAGTCGTATCGTGATTTCGATACGCGAAGGGCAGGGGTGCGATGGGCGCACCGACGAAATCCACCGGCGTTGCGAAATTCGTGGGGTCTCGCGCTGTAGGTTTCGCCCTTCTCGGGGTCGTCCTCGTCGCGCTCGGGCTGAGCGCCTGCCAGCCCGTCCCGCCCCCCGGGCCTCCTCCTCTCATCTCGACGACCCCGGCGCTGTTCCCCGGGTTCCAGTCCTCCGTCGTCGATTACGTGAACCGGTGTGACCCGGCCAACCCCACCCAGGTCGACGTCAACGCGCCGAGTGGGACGACCGTCTCCGTGAACGGGTCGCAGCCGCAGAGCGGGAGCTTCTCGGTGCAGGTCGCCCAGGACGTCGGCCACCGGTTCACCATCGACCTCACGACCGACGGCAACACGACGGGCCACTTCGTCCGGTGTCTTCCCGCCGACTTTCCGCAGTGGACGGTCGAGAAGAACGGCACACCGCAGGCCGCGTATTACGCGACCGTGCTGGAAGAGGGCTTCCCGCCGAATGACTACGGGATGATCTTCGACACGAACGGCGTGCCGGTGTGGTGGCTCAAGGGCCGGAAGCCGACGACCCTCATCACGCCGCTCCTCCAGCCGAACACGGACTTCGCCATCATGAATTTCAATGGCGGCATGGAGGAGTACGACCTCAACGGTCACCTCGCGCGGGCGTTGAACACTGTCGGCGGCAACTCGGACTTCCACGACGTGATCTTGCTCCCGAATGGCAACTACGCCATGGCAACCTCGCAGAACGTCCCGTGCAACCTGTCGTCGTGGGGCTGGCCCGCGGGCGACACGGGGATCAGGACGTGCATCGACCACGTCATTCAGGAGCTGACACCACAGGGGGCCGTGGTCGGGTCGTGGGACACGATGGCGCACATCCCACCGAGCGAGACCGCCGATGCATGGATCGCCCAGCAGAAGCAGCCCGCCCCGTTGAACAACTGCCCCACCCAGACCACAGGACTCTGCGACCCCTACCACTACAACTCGATCGAGGACACAGGCGACGGGTTCATCATCAGCTACCGCCACCTCGACGCCGTCGTCCGGATCAACAAGACGACTGGCGCCATCGTGTGGAAGCTCGGCGGCAAGCCCCACTCGGAGGGCCTCCAGAACGTGAGCTTGCAGATCAAGGACGATCCCCTCAACGGACCCGACAGCCAGCACGACGCGCGGCTGCTTCCCGACGGGACGGTCACCATCCACGACAACGGCACGAACGGAGCTGGCCCTTCGCGCCCGCCCAGGACTCTCACCTACGTGATTGACAACCAGGCAAAGACCGCCACCTTCGCGGGACAGCTCACCGACGCCGACCTCGGGTCATCCTTTTGCTGCGGCTCGGTGCGCCACCTGCCTGGGGGCAACGTGGTCGTGGGATGGGGCGGCACGCCGCAGATCCGCGAATATCAGCAGGACGGGACGCGGCTGTTCGGGATCAGCGGCGGCAATTTCGTATACCGCGCCGTGCCGATCCTCCCCGGCGTGTACACGCCCGACCAGTTCCGTGCCGGGATGGACGCTCAGTACCCCTGATTAGTCCCCAAAGCTGACGCTGCTGCCCAACGTCGCCGGCGTCCTAGCTCTTTCTATGGCAAGCCGGGCGTCGCCCAGCGCGCGACGTCAGGCCACGACCTCACAAGGACCGACGATACGACTGCGATCGGTTCGGGGAACTACGCCTAGCGCCACTGCCAGTCGTGGATGACCTGGGGGCGAGCTACGGGCCTCGAAGAAAGGGATGAACGGAAATCGAGAAACCTTCCTGACCGTGATTGAACAACGACGCGCCGTTGCCCGACGGAGGCAAGCCGCGCCGACGAGCACGTCGACCGAGACGCACGACATGAGCCCAGGAGCGAAAGCTGACGCTCGTGTCAGCGCGCCTAGGATCCGCGGAGACGGCGGCTTTGCCGACCGTCGTCGCAGGAGCCCGAGCTTGCGAGGGCGACCAAAGGAGACCGGCATGCCGATCGGCATCACCGAGGAGCACGAGGCGCTCCGCCAGGCGGCGCGGGGATGGGTCGAGCGGCACTGCGCACCGGCCGTGCCGCGGGCGGTTCTCGACCCGGAGTCCGAGTCGATGCCGCCCTTCTGGGCGGAGCTGGCGGCGCAGGGCTGGCTCGGCCTGCACGTCGACGAGGCGCTCGGCGGCGACGGCTACGGCCTCCCGGAGCTCGCCGTCGTCCTCGAGGAGCTCGGGCGGGCGTGCGCCCCGGGCCCGATCGTTCCCACTGTCCTCGCCGCCGCGGTCATCCAGGCGGCTGGGAAAGAAGTCGCCGCCGGCATCGTGCCCGCCCTGGTGTCGGGTGACTCACCCGGCGCGGTGGCACTGACCGGGCACCTGGACTCCGAACCGCTCGGCGAGGGGCTGCGGGTGCAGGGCACGCTCCGGCCCGTGTTGTCGGGCCACCACGCGAGTGTTCTCGTCGCGCAGGCCGGCGATGAGTGGTGCGTCCTGAATGCGGACGAGTTCACGGCGACGGAGTTGTCGAGCCTCGACGCGACCCGCCGGGTTGCCGAGGTGCACGTCGACGGCACGGTCGTACCGCCGGCGCGACGCCTCGGTGACGTCGACGCGTCGCACGTGCGAGACCTGGCGGCGGTCGTGCTCGGCGCCGAGTGCATCGGCGTCGCACAGTGGTGCGTCGAGACGGCAGCGCAGTACGCAAAGGTCCGGGAGCAGTTCGGCCGGCCCGTCGGCCAGTTCCAGGGCGTGAAGCACAAGTGCGCCGACATGCTGGCCGACACGGAACTTGCCCGCGCCGCCGTGTGGGACGCCGCACGCGCCGCGGACGATCCCACGGTTGCCCCGCTCACCGCCGCCGCCGCGGCCAGCCTCGCCGTCGACGCGTCATACCGCGCGGCGAAGGACTGCATCCAGGTCCACGGCGGCATCGGCTTCACGTGGGAGCACGACGCCCACCTGTACCTGAAGCGTGCGACTGCGACGCGCCAGCTGTTGGGGCCGACGTCGACATGGCGTGTCCGTGCCGCGCACGCCGCGCGGAGTGGCGCGCGGCGGCGTCTCGCCGTTGATCTGCCGGCGGAGGCGGAGGCCTTGCGCGACGAGGTGGGGGCGTTCGTTGCGGACGTGCGCGACCTCGACGCCGCCGAGCGGCGGCACCGGATCGCCGACGAGGGGTACCTCTCCCCACAGTGGCCGAAGCCATGGGGGCGTGACGCCGGCGCCCTCGAGCAGCTCGTGATCGACGACGAGTTCCGGAAGGCCAAGGTGCGGCGGCCGAACATCAGTGTCGGCGCGTGGGCCCTGCCACCGTTGATGGTCTATGGGTCCGAAGCGCAGCAGCAACGCTGGATCCCGCCCACGCTGCGGGGCGAGATCACCTGGTGCCAGCTGTTCAGCGAGCCCGGCGCGGGGTCCGATCTCGCCGCGCTCACGACGCGTGCGGAGCGAGACGGCGGTGGTTGGGTGGTCAACGGCCAGAAGGTCTGGACATCGATGGCGCAGGACGCCGATTGGGGCATCCTGCTCACCCGCACCGACCCGGACGCGCCGAAGCACGAAGGCATCAGCTTCTTCATGCTCGACATGAAGTCGCCGGGGATCGACATCCGCCCGCTGCGCGAGCTCACCGGTGAGGCCTGGTTCAACGAGGTCTTCTTCAACGACGTGTTCATTCCCGACGACTGCCTCGTCGGCGCCGAGCACGACGGGTGGCGCGCGGCGCGCACCACGCTGGCCAACGAGCGGGTGTACATGGGCAGCGGGTCCTCCATCGGGTACGGCGTCCAGGGCGTGCTGCGCCTCATCGACGCGTCCGGGCTCGCTTCCGACGCGGTCGCGCTCGACGAGGCGGGCGCTCTCGTCGCCGAGGAGCACGCGCTGAGTGTCCTCGGCTTCCGTCTCACGTTGCAGGCACTCGGTGGGGCCGATCCGAGCGGCTCGGAGGCGGCGGTGCGCAAGCTGCTCGGCGTCGAGCACGACCAGCGCGTCCAGGAGGTCGGCCTCGGACTGCTCGGCGGCGAGGGGGCGGTGTCCGACGGCGACGCCGAGATGTGGGTACGCGGCTTCCTGTTCAACCGGTGCCTCACGATCGCGGGCGGCACCAGCGAAGTACAGCGCAACGTGATCGCCGAACGTCTGCTCGGCCTGCCGCGCGACCCGTAGGGGCGAACCGTCAGAGCAGCGGCAGCTCGACCGTCTCGCCCGGGTACAGAAGGTTCGCGTCTCCCGAGCGCAAGCGTGACCGGTTCAGCTCGACGACCCGCCACCAGTACGGCGCGATGTCCGCCGGCGTGAGCTCGGCGACCGGACGGCCGGTACGGATGGCCACGTGCTCGGCCGAGATCGACCACAGGTGTTCGCCCGGTGCGACCACGTGAGTCGAGGCACCGGGGGAAGCCGATGGGGGAGTGGCGGGCGTGGGCGGCGGAACTGGCGGCACCGCGGCGTGCGCCGGCTGAGCGTGCTTGGCACGTCCGGTGCGCACGCTCGCAGGCGGGCCGCCAGGCAGCGCGGTGCGGTCTCGGTGATCCAGGTCGACGACGACGGGCGGAG
>JALZAA010000096.1 GCA_030948625.1 Actinomycetota bacterium | reverse complement strand
TACGCCTGGGCATTTGCTCGAACTGGGACTGGGACCTCGCTGAAGCGGTCGAGGAGGTCGGCCTGAGTGATCTGGTCGACGCGCAGGTGTCGTCGGCGTGGGCCGGAGCGCGCAAGCCGCACCCGCGTATCTTCGAGCAGGCGCTCGCCAAGCTCGGCGCCGACCCTGCCGAAACCCTCTTCCTCGGCGACACGTGGGGGCCCGACGTCGCCGGACCGCGCTCGACGGGCATGACGCCGGTGTACCTCCGGCGCGACGGCCACTGGCCCGACCCGACGGCACCGCACGAGTTCGAGCAAGAGGGTGTGGCGATCGTGACCGACCTGCGAGGCCTGCTCGACGGCGTCTGAGGGCGGCCGCGACCCGGTGTGCCGCCGGCGCATACCGTGGGTGTGTTCCCGTCGAGAGGATGCCGATGCCCACGCAGACGCTCACGCCGACGACAGAGCCGTCACAGATCCCGAACGTCGTCGCGAACCTGCGGGCGACCTTCGATTGCGGACGAACCCGCCCGATCGAATGGCGGAGAGAGCAGCTGCAGCGCCTGAAGGCTCTGCTCGAAGAGCGCGAAGGCGAGCTGCTCGACGCGCTCGAAGCCGACCTCGGGAAGCCGCGACTCGAGGGTTGGGCCACGGACATCGGCATCGTGATCAACGACATCGAGCACGCCTTGCGCCACCTCGCGGGATGGATGAAGCCGGAGCGGGTTTGGACGCCGCTGGCGCAACGGCCCGGTCGCGCATCGATACACCGGGAGCCGCTGGGCGTGGTGCTCGTGATCGCGCCGTGGAACTATCCCGTGCACCTGCTCCTCCTGCCCATGGTGGGCGCACTCGCCGCCGGCAACACCGTCGTGGGCAAACCGTCCGAGGTGACCGCGCACACGTCGGCGACGCTGGCGCGGCTCGTCCCTGAGTACCTCGATCGGGACAGCGTGGCGATCGTCGAGGGCGGCGTGCCGGAGACACAGGCCCTCCTCGCAGAGCGCTTCGACCACATCTTCTATACGGGCAACGGTCGCGTCGGCCGCGTGGTCATGGAGGCCGCCGCCAAGCACCTCACCCCGGTGACGCTCGAGCTCGGCGGCAAGTCTCCGACGATCGTCGACCGCGACGCGAATCTCGACGTCGCGGCGCGACGCATCGCGTTCGGAAAGTTCCTGAACGCGGGGCAGACGTGTATCGCCCCGGACTACGTGCTCGTCACGCGAGAGCAGGAGCAGCCCCTCATCGAACGATTGGGCCGGGCAATCCGCGATTTCTACGGGCCCGATCCCGCCGAGAGCCGCGATTACGCCCGCATCGTCAACGACGCCCACTTTGGGCGACTCGAGCAGCTCCTGACCAGCGGCACACCGGCCATCGGCGGAGAGCACCGCGCCGGCGAGCGCTACATCGCGCCGACGGTGCTGCGAGACGTCGCTCCCGACTCACCGGTGATGAGCGAGGAGATCTTCGGTCCGATCCTGCCCGTGCTGCCGGTGGACGACGTCGACGACGCGATCAGGTTCGTGAACGACCGCGATCGCCCCCTCGCTCTGTACCTCTTCTCGGAGTCTCACGCGGTGCAGGACCGCGTCCTCGCCGAGACGACATCGGGAGGCGCGTGCGTGAACACCACCGTCATGCACGTTGCCGTGCCGGAGCTCCCGTTCGGCGGCGTCAGCCCGAGTGGCATGGGCGCGTACCACGGCAAGACGAGCTTCGACGTGTTCAGCCACAAGAGGAGCGTGCTCACGAAGCCGACGCGACCGGATCCGAAGATCGCCTACCCGCCGTACACGAAGGTGAAAGAGCGCCTCATCCGGCGGTTCCTCTAGAGTCGCCACGCGATCACAGGACGACGGGGGCTCCGATGACAACGACGGCACCATTCCAGTACGTCGACTCGGACGGTCACGTGCTCGAGCACCCGAACGGGATGCTGGACTACGCCCCTCCCGAGTTCGCCGATCGAATCTGGCACATCGAGACCGATGCTGACGGCACGGAATGGTGCGTCTATAACCAGCAGCGAGTGCTGGCCAGTGGGCTTTCGCTCGCGGGAACGGCCGGCATGACGCTCGAAGACCGAGAGCGGGCGAAGCGAGGCGAGCTTCCCTACACCGAGGTCCGCCCGGCGGCATATAACGCACGCGCACGACTCGTCGACATGGACACCGACGGGATCTCGAGCGCGATCGTCTATCCCACGATGCTGCTCGGGATCGCCGGCGTGCGTGACGCCGACTTCGCGGCAGCACAGTGCCGCGCGTACAACGACTGGCTCTCCGCACACGTGGCCGACGGTGACGGACGGCTCTACGGCGTCGCGATCGTCCCGCAGCAGGACATCGAGCGGGCTGCCGCCGAGATCCGCCGCGTGGGAACGATGCCCGGCATTGTCGGCGTCATGCTGCGCCCGAACCCGAGCGAAGACTGGAAGCCTCTCAGCGATGAGGTGTACGAGCCGCTGTGGCGGGCGGCGTCCGACGCCGGCCTGGCCGTCGGGTTCCACCCGTTCCTGACCGCCGATCTCCCGGGCGCCTGCCTCGGGCTACGGATCAACCGGCTCGGGCGCGGCACGCTGCGACCGGGTCCCGACGACACCATCAACATCGACAACATCTACTTCACCCAGGCGATCGCCAACCCGTTCGACATGATGAACACGGCCGCGTTCCTCCTCGCCGGCGGGGTGTGCGAGCGGTTTCCCGACCTCCGGATCGTGTTCCTCGAGGCCAACGGCGGATGGATCGTGCCGTGGCTGGAGCGGCTCGACCATCATCACGAGATCTTCTCGTGGGACGTCCCCTGGCTCCGGCACGAGCCGTCCGAGTACTTCCGGCGGCAGTGCTGGATCAGCTTCGACCCCGACGAGTCGGCGCTCGCGTTCACCGCGAACTCCCCGTTGGTCGGCGCCGACCGGATCGTATGGGCGAGCGACTATCCGCATCCCGACGCGAAGTTCCCCGGCGTGACCGACGAGCTACGCGAGGCGATGTCGGGACTCACCCCGGCGCAGCAGGCTCAGATCGCGGGCGAAAGCTGCCGCGCCCTGTACGCAATCTGAGCGGGCCGCGCCCGCGAGAGGACGCCGCCTGTCGTCAGCCGAGCCGGACGTTCTGGGCTTCCTCGCCTTTCTTGCCTGGACCGACGTCGAACTCCACGCGCTGACCCTCTTCGAGGGTGCGGTAGCCACCCATCTGGATCGCCGAGTAGTGGACGAACACGTCCGGCCCCTCTTCACGCGAGATGAAGCCGTAACCCTTCTCCGCGTTGAACCACTTCACAGTGCCTGTCGCCACGGGGGTAACTCCTTACTGATGCTTTCTTTGAGCCCGTTTGCTCGAGCTCACTCGCAGCCAGCCAGCCTGAACCGCCCGGTACTACTTGATCGGCACGGTACCAGCCACTCGACCGACCCGCGAGACCGGCCGGTCACGCATAGTGACGGAGCTCGACGACGTTGCCGTCCGGGTCGCGGACGTACAGGCCGACGCCCTCACCCCGAGCGCCGAAGAGGCGAGCCGGACCGCCCACGACGTCGAAATCGCCCGACGCGGCGACGGCGTCCAGGTCGGTGGGTTCGACCACGAGACACACGTGATCAACATTTTGTCCGGTTCGCTCGGTCTGAAGGAGATCGATGATCGTGGACTCGTCGAGTCGCACCGAGGGGAACAGCACCTCGCCTCGCCGCCACTCGTCGACGCGCGCACCCTCGAGCCCGAGCACGTCGCAATACCACGCGAGGCTCCGCTCGACGTCGGCGACATTGAGCACGACGTGATCGAGCCCGACCGCCTTGACCATGTCGATGACGCTATCCCCGCGGAAGGCCCAGCAGCCGCTCGCCGATGATCGTGCGCTGCACCTCGGACGTGCCGCCCGCGATGGACGCGGCCTTGCTCCAGAGCCATTGGCGCTGCCACTTGCCTGCCCCCGGGTTGTCCGCGGCGCCGAACCACAGCGGCGCGGCGTCGCCGACCACGCCGAGCGCACCCTCCGACAGGTGCTGGGTCATGTCCGTCCACGCGAGCTTGACCCAGCTCGACTCCGGCCCGGGCTCGACGCCACGTTCGAGTCGCGACAGCGTCCGCCAATTGTGGAGACGCAGAACGCGCAACTCCACGAATGCCTGCGCAAGCGCGTCGGCGATCTCGGGCTCCTCGAGCACGCCCCGCGCCGCGGCCAGGGCGTACAACTCGTCGAGATACACCTCGTGGACCACCTGCTCCTTGAAGGGGAACGACGTGCCGCGTTCGTGGGCGAGCGTGGTGTTCGCAACCGTCCACCCCTGGTCGAGCTCGCCGACGAGGTGGTCACGCGGCACGAACACCTCGTCGAAGAAGACCTCGTTGAACTCGGCTTCGCCCGTGATCTGGACCAGCGGCCGGATGTCGATCCCCTGTGACTGCATGTCGAGGACGAGGTAGGAGATGCCACGATGCCGGGGCGCATCGGCGTTCGTGCGAGCCAGGCAGATGCCCCACCGCGCGTGCCGCGCGTAGCTCGTCCACACCTTCTGGCCGGTGAGCAGCCAGCCACCCTCGACGGGCACGGCGCGCGTCGCGAGTGATGCGAGGTCGGTGCCCGCACCGGGCTCGCTGAAGAGCTGGCACCAGATCTCCTCGGCCGTGAGGATCTTCGGCAGCCACCGCTGCTTCTGCTCGTCGGTGCCGTGCGCGAGCAGCGTGGGGCCGGCAAGGTTGATGCCAACTCGGTTGACCGGCTGCGCCGCTCGCGAGCGCGCGTATTCCATGTTGAAGATCGCGACCTGCACCGGCGACGCGCTGCGCCCGCCATACGCGCGCGGCCAATGTACGCCGACCCATCGTCCCGAGGCCAGCTTGGCCTGCCACTGTCGGCCCCACGCGACTTCCTCGTCGACCGACTCGAACGGTGGTGCCAGCTCGACGTTTGCCGCGAGCCACGCCCGAACATCGTCGGTGAACGCTCGCTCGTCGTCGGTGAAGCTCAGGTCCACTACAGATCCCAGAAACGCTCGCGCTGGTAGTGGACGAACGACTCATTGAGCGCTTGCTCGTCTTCAGGCGTGAACGCACGGAACGCGGGCTCGCCGCGCCCCCGTACATAGATCTGATCGTCGCCGACGCGATCGTCGCGCCATTTCTGGTGCACAAGCGCGCGCTTCACGATCTTGTTCGTGCCTGTCGTGGGCGGGTCGTTCATGATGCGCACGTAGCGGGGTCGCCACTTCGGCCCGATGTCGTCCTGACCGTCGATCCAGGACGCGAAGCCCGCGGGATCGAACGCAGCACCGTCGCGCAACACGAGGCCCGCCATGACCTGATCGCCGGCCTGGTCGTCGGGCACGCCGTACACGGCGGCGAGAACGACTTCTGGATGGTGGCCGAGCGCGGCCTCGATAGGCCCGGCCGGGAAGTTCTCGCCGTCGACGCGCAGCCAGTCGGCGTTCCGCCCCGCGAAGTAGAGGTACCCGTCGGCGTCGAGGTAGCCCAGGTCGCCCGTCCAGTACCAGCCGAACCGCAGCGTCTGCTCGTTGGCTTCCGGGTTGTTGTAGTAGCCCTCGAACGGGCCGGCACCGGCGGTGTTGACGATCTCGCCCACGCAGTCCTCGGCGTTGACGAGGTGCCCCTGGTCGTCGAAGCGGGCACGCGGCTTCTCGTTCCCGTCCTCGTCGACCACCTTGACCGCCGGCGCCACCTTGCCGAGCGCGCCGGCGCGTTCCTCGGCGTCGCGGTCGACGGCCACGCCACCTTCGGTCGCGCCGTACGCGTCGACCACGTCGACGCCGAACCGGCGCGAGAACGCGTCGACCACCTCCGGCGACCCCTCGTTCCCGAACGCGACCCGTAGCGGGTTGTCGCGGTCGTCGGGTCGCTCCGGCGTCGAGAGCAGGTACGCCAGGGGCTTCCCCGTGTAGTTGAAGTAGGTCGCGCCGTACCGGCGGACGTCGGGCAGCCACCGTGACGCGCTGAACTTGCGAGCCAGCCCCACACACGCTCCGTACACGATCGACGGCGCCCACCCCACCATCAGCGCGTTCGAATGGAACAGCGGCATGCACACGTAGCCGACGTCGTCGGGCCCGAGCTCCATGATCATCCCCATGCGGTTGCCCGTGACCATGAACCGCCGCTGGCTGCACACGACCGCCTTCGGCGCCGCCGAGGTGCCCGACGTGAAGATCAGCCCCCAGAGGGTGTCGGCATCAGGCTCGAGTCCGGGATCGTCGCCCGGAACGGCAGCGAGAGCGTCGTCGAGCGGCTTGCCCAGCGCGGGCACGGGATCGCCGTCGTCGACGAACCTGGTGGACACGAGCAGGTTGTCCGGCTCGGTCGGCAGGCGGTCGGCGATCGGCTCGAGCAGCTCCTGGTGCCGCGGCTCCGTGACGATCACCCCGACGTGCGTGTGCGTGATGTCGCGCAGGAGGTGCTCGTCGCGCCGGGTGTGGTTGAGCCCGACGACCGCCGCGCCCGCTAGCGCCGCTCCGCCCAGCGCGAAGAGATAGTCGGGCGTGTTGTCGAGCAGCACCCCGACGTGGAGCGGGCGCTCGGCCGGCGCCCGGGCCAGGAAGAGCCGGCTCCAGCGCGACGCCTCGGCCACGTACTCGCCGTGCGTCCAGACGCGGTCGCCGAACTTCACCGCCGGACGCTCGCGGATCCCCCTGTCCGACGCGTTGCGGCGGAGCAGCGCCGCCGCGTTCGGCGCCGGCATCGGAGCCTGCCCCGGAGCGGGTGCTGAGCGGCGCGTCACGGGCGCGCTGCGTTCGCTGACACGTGCGTCACGTTACCCGGACTGTCCCCCGTCACCCTTTGGTGGCGCGCAGGCGCTGCAGGAGTGGGATGGCGGCGATCTTCTCGTCGGTCAGCTCGTCCCACCGGAGCCGGGGCGACTCGTATCCCGACGGGCGCGCGCACTCGATGACGCGCTCGGGAGTGACGACGACATCGACGTGAACGTCGTGACCGACGCCGGGGATCTCCCCCGCCGGCCGGACCTGCAACTCGTGCACGGTCGTCACGACGAACGTGCTCGGGCGGACCAGTCCCGCCTCGGCCGCGACGGCGAGCTCGAGATCGCTGAACCCGCCGCCCTTGCCGAGGCGGACCCCACCCTCGTCCACGGCGACGCACCCGGCGACGACGAGGTCGACGGGTTGGAGCTCCGAGACGTCGACCGGCACGGCCGAGCGTGATGCGCCCTTGATCGACGTCGCCTGGCGGGGCGAACCCGTGATGTGATCGGGGTCGAGGAGGAAGAACTGCTTGGACTCGGCGAGGCGAGGCACGGCCATGAACAGCATCTTCCCGTCTTCGAGCGCACGCTGGCGGACCGGCCACTGGGGAGAGTCGGGGTTCGCCTTGACCGTGCCTGCGCTCCTCCACGCCGGCACGTCGCGCAGGCGCTCGGCCGCGGCTTCAGCGCCGACGAAGTTCGGGATGCGGCCGTCCGCACCCGGGAATCGAGCCGCCTTTGCCGCCCTCAACGCGGCCCACACCTCGTCGCGGAGTCGCGCTTTCGCCTCGAGCAACGAGGGATCGCCACCCGCGTCGCGGTCATGTCGCCTGGGCACCCGCGCAGCGTACGGTGTGCCATTCCCGCCGGAGGAGGCTCGATGCCCGCTCGCGAAGACCACACGTACCGCGTCACCGAGGTCGTGGGGACGTCGACCGACAGTATCCAGCAGGCCGTTCGCAACGGCATCTCGCGCGCCGGCGAGACCCTGCGGAACCTCGACTGGTTCGAGGTCACCGAGACCCGGGGGTGGATCACCGACGGGCAGGTCGGTCACTTCCAGGTCACGATGAAGATCGGGTTCCGGCTCGACGACTGAGAGCGGACGATGAGTACCCCTGCAGTCGATCTCACGGGCGCGGCCGATCTCCACTGTCATTTCGGACCCGACGCCCATCGCGAGCGGTCGGTCGACGCGCTCGAGGCCGCGCGCGATGCCGCTGCAGCCGGTCACGCAGCCGTCGTCCTCAAGTCGCACGATTATCCGACGGCCGCGCTCGCCTCCGTCGTCGACCAGGTCGTCGATGGCATGCGCGTGTTCGGCGGGATCTGCTGTGACTACGAGGTCGGCGGCGTCAACGCGGCGGCAGTGGAGACCGCGCTGCGCATCGGCGGAAAGATCGTCTGGCTCCCGACGCTGACCAGCCGACAGGATCAGCTGAACGGGATCGGCGATCAGCTGGGCATCCCCGGGCCCGGCTTGTCGGTTGTCGGCGGCGACGGCTCGTTGTTGCCCGAGACGCGCACCGTGCTCGACCTCGTCGCCGAGTTCGACGCGGTGCTCGCCACGGGCCACGTCACATGGGAGGAGCATCTCGCGGTCACGAAGGAGTTCGGCAGGCGGGGAACCGTGCTCGTGACACACGCCCTGGAGGAGCTGGCCGGACCGAACCTCAGTGTGGAGCAGTGCGTCGAGCTCGCCGATCTTGGCGCCACCATCGAGCTCTGCGCGCTCACGTGCCTAGGCCCGCTGGCGACGCGATCTGTGCGCGAGATCGCGGACGCGGCGCGCACGATCGGGTTCGAACGGTGCACGCTGGCCACGGACTACGGGCAGAAGGTGAACGTGCGGCCCGCGGAAGGTTTCCAAGCCTTCGCCGACGCGCTGCTTGGCGAGGGGATTGCCGAGAGCTCGATTCGACGCATGGCGTGCGCCAATCCCTCCGCTGTCGTCGGGCTGGCGCGCACCCCCGCTGCGTAGGATCCGAGCCGTGGAAGACCGCATGGCGCCGGGGCTCTACCTCGAGATGAGCGATGTCGCCGGCGACGTGTATGCGGCGAACCGAGTGCCCGAGCTGCTCGGCCAGCGCGGTGTCACGCGTGCGACCTGGTGGGAGAACGCATGCCGGGATCGCACCGACCTTCCGCGCAAGCTCCCGGAGTTCGGGCTGCTCGGCGTGTACGAAGTCGGGGACGGGTTCACCGCTCCGGCAACCGTTGACGGCATCTTCGGGCATCACTTCCGGCGCACGCCGCGCCCGGGCCAGGGGCGCCTCACGGGGCGCCCGACGCTCGGCCTCATGCTCGTGCTCATCAGCCCCCGGCAGCCGGATCAGGCGCAGGCGCTCAGGGACTGGGCCGACTTCGTGCACATCCGCCACATCGCCGAGGCGGGGGTCCCCGGGTTCTCGATGATCACCCCGTTCGAGAACGTGACCGGCGACGACCCGCGCTTTCTCCACTTCTATGAGATGGACACCGACGACCCCGAGCCCGCGTTCCGGGGCATGACCCCGCTCGTCTCCGACCGCATCGGCAAGCCGGGCACCCCGGCGTGGGACGCCTGGGCGAACACGCCGGAGCTACGGATCATGTACGTGAACACGTTCCGCCGGCTCGGCGAGCGCTCGACGTGACCGAGCCCGACCTCTTCTCCGTCATTCGGACGCAGCGCGCTCACCGCGCGTTCACCGACGAGCCGGTCCCCGACGAGGTCGTCGAGCGCGTGCTCGAGGCGGCGACGTTCGCCCCGAGCGCCGAGAACACGCAGCCGTGGGTGTTCATCGTCGTGCGTGACGCCGACGCTCGCGCCCGGATCGGGGAGCTGAACCGCCAGGCATGGGAAGGCGGCGGACGCGAGTTCTCGCGGCCTCGGCTCAGCCCCGAGGTGTTCGCCAAGGTGGAGGCGGGCGCGACAGGCGGCATCGCCAACGCGCCCGTGCTCGTGATCGTGGGAGGCGACACGTCACGATGCGTCGAGGCCGTGCTCGAAGCGTCGGTCTGGCCGGCCGTGCAGAACCTGCTGCTCGCGGCGCAGGCTGTCGGGCTCGGCGCCTCGCTGACGACGATCACCACCGTCTTCGGTGACGAGCTCCGCTCGCTGCTCGCGCTCCCAGATCACGTCCGGCCGCTCGGGGTCGTCCCGCTCGGGTGGCCGGCGAAGCAACTGAAACCGCCCCGCCGCGCACCTGTGGCGGAGAAGACGTTCCGCGACCGGTACGGACAACCCTGGGCCTAGTACCCCTCGTCCGGATCGACGACGTCCTGCACGGGCTCACCGGCGGCATAGCGGCGGAGGTTGTCCAGGAAGAGCTCGAGCGTGCGGTCCATGCCGGCGGGCGACGCCCACGACACGTGGGCGCTGAGCCGCACCTTCGGATGCGAGTACAGCCAGTGGCCCTCGGGAAGAGGCTCGGGCTCAACCGTGTCGAGCGTCGCCATCGCCACGCGGCCGTCGTCGAGCGCCTCACGGAGGGCGTCCTGGTCGACCAGCGCGCCGCGGGCGATGTTCACGAGATGCACCCCCGGCTTCACGAGCGTCAGGGCGTCGGCGTTGATGATGTGGCGCGTCCGGGGTGTGGCGGGCGCCGCCAGAACGACGTGATCGGCCTCCGGGAGGAGCTCCTCGAGCGAGCCGACCACCTCGACGCCTTCGACCGGGCTCGGCTCCGGGCGGCGTCGCAGGGCGCGCACGCGCATGCCGAACGGCAGCGCGCGCTCCGCGATCGCAACGCCGATGCCGCCCAGCCCGACGAGGCCGAGCGTGCGCGTGTTGAGCCAGCCCAGCGACGCGAAGTTCCAGTGCTCGGGTGGCTCGCTGATCCAGGTGTCGGGGAGGCGCTTTTCGAACGCGAGCATCGTCGCGAGCACGAACTCCGAGATCGGGATGGCCGACGCGCCCCGGGCGTTCGTCACGATGCGGCCGTTGAAGAGCGACGTCCGGTAGCTGTCGATCCCGGTGCCGGCCAGGTGCACCCACCCGACGCGCTGCGCGTACTCGAGCGAGTGCGCGCCCCACCCGCCGAAGAGCACGTCGGCGCGGAGATCGGGCGGGGGCGGATCGGCTCCGGCCTCGATGACCTCGACGTCGGGGACCGCCGCCTTGATCGCCTCCGTCGCCTTCGGCCCGAGCTGGTTGATCACGCGCACGGTCATCTCGCCTCCCTCAGTGACGGCACGCTAGGTCAGAAGGCGCGGGTGACGGCGCGGGTCGGACCGAAGCTGTGCAGGGCGAGCGCGTGCAGGTTGCCGAGGCCGCCGCACACCATGACCAGCATGTGGTCGGGACTCGCGACCAGGTGGACCAGCCCGTGCTCGTCCACGCGTCCGTTCTGCTGCGCCTTCTCGCGGTGCGGCTCCGGCCACCAGTCGACCGGGAGGGCGGCATGCGCCCACAGCCGCTCCTGCACGTCCTCGATGTCCGGATAGGCCTTGGCGATCAACTCCGCCCACGGCGGCGCGATGCACACGAGGATCTCGGCGCCGTGATGGGCGCCGATGAACGCGTTGGTGCCGGGGAACGCGAGCGACTTGCCGACGACCTCGAGGAGGTCGACGCCGTTGTCGGCGACGATGTCGGCGACGTCGATCGTGCCCGTGCAGCCGTGGACGGTGACCGCATTGCCGGCGATCCCGCGCCGCTCCCCCATCGGCGCCCACGGCGAGCGCTCCTCCCATTCGCCGACGACGATGCCCGCCACCCGTCCGGGTTGGCCGAACACGCTCTTCGAGCTGATCCCGACGACCTGCCCGCCGACGTTGCGCATGACGAGCCGCGTCGCGCGACCGATCGGCGGCCCGGGCCCCGCGGCGCCGCCGAAACAACCCGTGTCGAACGGGATCGACATCTCGTCGCGCGCCGGTCCGTTCACGAACAGGCCCGGCACCACACATGACGTGGTCGTGTTCAGCGCGAAAAGGTTGAACGCCGGATCGGCCATCGCCTCGGTCGCCGCGCACAGCAGGGGCATGGCTTCGGGCGCGGCGCCGGCCATGACCGCGTTCACCGCGAGCTTCTCGACCGTGCACCGGCCGTTGCGGGGCGGGAGCTCGGCCAGGCACTCGTCGGGAAACCGCCCCGAGGCGACGAGGTGCCCGCGCACACGGGCCTCCGTCGGCGGGATGAGCGGGAGGCCGTCGCCCCAGCCGGCGTCGGTCGCCAACTTCTGGAACGCGGCCGGGTCGTCGTCCACCTCCAAGCGGGCGCTCGTCAGCCAGTCGAGCTCGCAACCTTCGGGCCCGCAGTCGACACGTTCGGCGATCTCGCTGTGATGGTGCTGCACGCCGCGCTACGCCTCGGCGCCGAGCGTCTCGAGCAGGCGAGGCCAGTGGTCGCGCGCGATGTCACGCACCTCGGCTTCCGGACGCGACTCGAGCGGGTACGGCAACACGTGGACGCGCAGACCCACCCGCCCCGCGTTGGCGGCCATGGTGTGGGCAAGGTGCTCGAACTCCGCTGTCACGACGACGACCGCCGCCTTTCCCTGGGACGCCACGGCGACTGTGTCGTGGACGCTCCAAGAGGTGCAGGAGCCTCAGTTCCCCAGCCCGATGATGGCGATGTCGACGTCGGTTGCGAAGTGCTCCAGCTCGACGAACGTCCGCTCGCCCTCGTCGCCGATGCGGTTGCCGGCGCGCCATGGACGAATGTGCGCGCCCGCGGCCGTCAGCTCGCGCGTCCACTCGTCGAGCACCCACTCGAACGACGGCCATGTGCGATCGGAGCGCAACCCGACCGTACGACCGGCGAGACGCCCGGCATCGGGCCCCGGATCGGGGTCGACCTCGGGTGGCGCCGCCGTCGGATCGAGAATCGTGATACGTGCCAATGCCCTCTCCTCTCGGTGCGATTTGATCGTACGCGTAGGCTCCTGCCCGTGGGTGCCGAGGTGGTCGTCGACGGAATCGTGTTCGGCGAGGGGCCGGTCTGGGTGCCCGATGGCACGCCCGGCGGTCCGAGCCTGGTGGTGACGAGCATCCCGGCGGGCGCGCTGTACCGCATCTGGCCCGACGAGCAGCGCGTCGAGCAACTGGCCGACACCGGCGGAGGCGCGAACGGCGCCGCGCTCGCAGTCGACGGCAGCATCCTCGTCACCCAGAACGGCGGCCTGGACTTCTCGAACCTGCCGATCGCGGCGGACCTCCCGTACCGGGAGGCGAAGCCGGGGCTCCAGCTCGCCACGATCGAAGGCGACGTCCGGTACCTCGCCGACGACGGGCTCCAGGCGCCGAACGACCTCGTCGTCGCGGCCGATGGCACGGTGTACTTCACCGACCCACCGCATTACCCGCCGCCCGAGGATCCGGTGGGACGCGTGATGGCGTATTCGCGCAACGGCGAGGTGCGCGTCGTCGCGGACGGGTTCACGTATTGCAACGGCATCGCGCTCGACCGTGACGGCTTGCTGGTGGTCATCGAATTGCGCGGCCTTCAGCGGCTGCTGCCTGACGGCGGGCGCGAGTGGATCGTCGAGAAGCTCGGACGCGGTGGCGGCGACGGCTTCTGCCTCGATGTCGAGGGCAACTACTACTGCGCGGCGAC
>JALZAA010000095.1 GCA_030948625.1 Actinomycetota bacterium | reverse complement strand
TTCGGGCCGAGGAATCCAAAGGCCTCGCCGCGGGCTACCTGGAAGTCGACGCCGTCCACGGCGGTAAATGCGCCGAACCGCTTCGTCAGGCCGCGGGCTTCGATCATGGGCGACGCGGCCAGGGTTGATTCGGGCATGGGCTCGATAGTACGGGCCGCCGCCCAACGGGAGTTAGATGGCGGCAGTCAATTGCAGGGCGCGGCGGTCGCCGTGGCCCGGCACGCCGCCGGCTGATGCGAGGACCGTGACCTCGTGGTCGATCAGGAATCGCTTGCGCTCGAGTCCGCCGGCAAAGCCGGTCAGGGAGCCATCGGCGCCGATGACGCGGTGGCAGGGCACGATGATGCAGACGGGATTCGCCCGGTTCGCCGCGCCCAGCGCGCGGGCTGCGGTCGGGACGCCCAGCTGGCGCGCCTGATGCCCGTAGCTCACAGTCGTACCAAATGGGATCGCGGCGAGCGCACGCCAGGCGGCGAGCTGAAAGCGCGTGCCCTCGACGTCGAGCGGAACATCGAACGCCATCCGAGTGCCTGCGAAGTACTCATCGAGCTGGCGCGTCGCGAGTGTGAGCCATGGATGCTCCGCATTTCGGTGGAGGCGTCCGGTCATTCGGATTCGGCCCGTATCGCGTGGCCAGATCACGGCGCGGAGTCCGCGATCCGACGCGACCAGGGTGAGCGCGCCCACCGGCGTGTCGTGCGTGGTGCTATGCAGGACGTTCTTCGTGGTGATCATTATCAGGCTGCTCCTTTCATGATGGGGGACGCGAGGCTGGCCCAGAGGTGGTGGGTTGCATAGGTCCGCCAGGGCCTCCAGGCGGCGGCATGTTCGGCGATCGTCTTCGGGTCGGTGCCCAGACCGAGCTGGGCGGCGGCCTTCTTGATGCCGAGGTCGGTCTGAAGAAACGTGTCGGGGTCGCCGAGCGCGCGCATCACGATGTAGCCGGCGGTCCATTCGCCGATCCCGGGGAACGCGTTCAGGCGTTGCGACACGTCGGCGCGATCGGCGCCCGGGTCGAGCAAGAGGTCGCCATTGGCGATCGCGCGCGATAGTGACGTCAGCGTCGACCGGCGGCTCGCCGGCATGCCGAGTCTCGAGAGGTCGGCGTCCGCGACCGCTGCCGCGGCGGGGAAGAGATGGGTCAGTGTCGGATGCGCGATCTTGATCACATCCCCGTTCGCGGTGACGAGCCGGGCCGCAAGCGTCCTGGCAGCCGCGAGCGAGACCTGCTGGCCCAGGATCGCCTGGATCGCGAGTTCGGTGCCGTCCACCGCGCCGGGCGCGCGCAGGCCCGGATTTCGGCGCACGAGTGGACCGAGGCGCCGGTCGGTCCGAAGCACCTCGCAGACGCTCGTCGGGTCGGCGTCGAGGTCGAGCAGGCGCCGGCAGCGCAGCACGGCGGCCGCGAGGTCTGTCATCGTCTCGAGCTGCAGGGTACAGCGGATGTAGGTGTCGACCGGTTCGAGCTCGACGATCGCCGTTCCGCCGGGAAGTCGCAGGGTGCGACGGTACGCAAGTCCCTCGACCTCTGCGACGCCAGGGATCGCACGCGTGCCGAGCCAGGAGAGCAAAGCCGGCCAATCGAGCGGGGCGCGGAAGGGGAGGCGCAGCACGAGCGAGCCATTCGGACGCTCGCCGCGGCGGCGGCCGGCGGAGCGGAGCTCAGTCGGCGTCAGCGCGAACACGTCCCGCACCGTGTCGTTGAACTGCCGGATGCTGTCGAAGCCGGCCGCGAACGCGACATCCGTGAACGGCAGCGCCGTCGTTTCGATCAGCGTGCGGGCGGTCTGGGCGCGTTGGGCCCGCGCGATCGCGAGCGGACCGGCGCCAAGCTCCGACACAAGGAGCCGATGGAGGTGGCGCTCGCTCACCGCCAGCCGACGAGCAACGCCGGCGACGCCGTCGCGATCGATCACGCCATCCGCGATCAGCCGCATCGCGCGCCCGACGAGGTCACCGCGAACGTTCCACTCCGGCGAGCCGGGCGACGCGTCTGGGCGGCAGCGCTTGCAGGCGCGAAAGCCGGCGAGCTGGGCCGCTGCCGCGGTCGGGTAGAAGCGCACATTCTGACGCTTCGGCCGGACCGGCGTCGGGCAGCTCGGCCGGCAATAGATACCGGTCGTGACCACGGCCGTGATGAACCAGCCGTCGAAGCGCGCATCACGGCTCTCGACCGCCCGATAGCAGCGCTCGAAGTCCAGCGTTGTCGTTGCCATGTGCCTATGGTGAGGCATCGGCAGGCGCTGCGCTAGCGGGAATCGGACCTTATGATTTCGCCCGCCTCTGCGAAGGTCGTCAGGTGCCGGGCGTGGTGATCGCGGTTCAGTGGTGTCCGCCATCGACGGTTCGTGCGATGCGGCCACGGACCGTTCCGTAGCCGACAAGCGGACTACCGAACGTAAAGAGCGCCGAGATCGGGGCTGCCTGCTCGTAGTCTGACGCGAATGCGTGCCACGTCGTTCCAGCGTCCGTGGTCTCCAGTGCGGAGTGGTAGCTGACGATCTTGAGCCACCGCGACTCAGTGATGAGAATTACGTCGTAAAGTCCGACGCCAGTCGTTGCGAGGTAGGCCCAGGTCGCGCCGCCGTCAACCGATCGAAAGACATATTCCGCTGGCATTTGGGTGACCACCCGCATCCCGGAAGCTGGCAGGAGCAGGGTTTTACCGAAGCCCTTTACTAGCCCGGGAGTCAGGCTGAAACCTCCGGACTGTGTGGTGAAGCCCGGCGGATCGGGCAAGGCGCTATGCGCCCACGTGAGTCCTCCGTCTGCGGTCGCATAAATTGTCGGCCCGGAGTTGGGATCTGCCCCACCGAGAAAGCCCTGCATCGCGTCCACGAACGAGAGGCCCTGTTTGCACTGGCGATAGCCGATCGATCCGGGTGCCTGATGTTGCCAGTCAACCGATGCGACCTGCTGCCAGGTTTCGCCTCCGTCTGACGTGCGCCAGACATTGGTTCCGGCGCCATTGCACTGCGTCTCAGGGACGCCACCCGTCGCGAACCATCCGTGGAGGTCGTCGACAAACGAGACCTCGGCCCGCGGGAAGTTGCCAGGTGGAATCGGCCGTTGCTGCCAGGTCGTGCCCCGATCGGTCGAGCGGTAAAGATACGGGGCTCCTCCCTCGACAATGACCCAGACGACATTGTCCGATGCCGCGTTCACGGATACGTCGGTTGGCATTGCGATCGGCCCTGGCGGCAGCACGAGACTGCCATTTACGAACGCTGGTGTTGTCCGAGCTGGCGACCCGCTCGGGTCCGGGATGGGCGATGGTGTTGGGGTCCGGCTGGGAGCGGCCGCTCTGGCGACCGGGGTGCTGCATGCCGTGGCGAGCAGGGCGGCCAGTCCGATACTGACGACCAAGGGGCTGCACGTCGTGCCGCTCATACAACTATCTAACGGCTCAGCGCGTATTAGGTTTCTCCTTGTGGTCCCAGTCACGCGCGGCGACATGGGCAACGTTTGTAACGTTTGGGAGCTGGGATCGTTGAAGCGGTAAGTGCAGTGGGCTCGTCCGGCGTCGGGACTTCGAACCCTGGTCATCGTTGGGACTGGGATCGCAGCCGCGTCCTGCGCGGCACCGGTGGCGTCGGCGCCTACATCGCCCACGCCGGTGGTCCACGGCACTCCGACGCGTGGCGTCGCAACCTACGACGCGGCCCGCAAGCTCATCGTCCTTGTGACGCCGGGCCCAACGCAGCAGGCGACCTTGCTGCAGACCTGGACGTGGGACGGCACCGTCTGGACCCGGCGTGACCCGGCACTCAGTCCGCCGGCGCGCGCCGAATCGCTGCTCGCCTACGACCCCTCGCGGCGTGTTGCCCTGCTTCAGGGCGGTTTGAGCCGGGATAGCCTGACGGACACCTGGGAGTGGGACGGCATCACGTGGAGCCAGCGAAAGCCGGTCCATCCGCCGGCAGCGAGCGAGCAACCAGGATCAATGGCCTACGA
>JALZAA010000170.1 GCA_030948625.1 Actinomycetota bacterium | reverse complement strand
CCCACGAGCGTCGCGCCACGTCCCGAAGCGCGGCCGGCCGCGCCGCCCCGGCGCGGGCGGCGCTGGCCGTGGTTGTTGCTGATCCTGGCGCTCGTCGTGGTGGGAGGGTTGGCGGCGTTCGTCGTGTCGAACCTGACCGGCGACTCGGGCGGTGGTGGCGGCGGCGGCGGTGGCGCCACCCCGGTTCCGGGCGCGGGCGTCCTGCCGATCGCCGAGGCAAAGGACTTCGACCCGTTCGGTCCCGACGGCGCGGAGCATCCAAACGAGACCCGACGCGCCATCGACGGCGATCCCGCCACTGCGTGGCCGACCGAGGAATACAGCAACCGCAACTTCGGCAACGCCAAGCCCGGTGTCGGGCTGTGGGTCCGCCTCGACGCGCCGCACGACATCACGACGGTCACGGTCACCACCCTCGAGGGGGGCTGGAGCGCAGACATCTACGTCGCCGACCAGGCCGGCACCTCCCTCGACGCGTGGGGTCCGGTGCGCGCGACCGGCGACAACCTCGGTACGTCACACCCCTTCGACCTGAAGGGCGCTCACGGCCAGTACGTGCTGGTGTGGTGCACGCACCTGCCGCCGTCCAACAAGCTGCAGATCGCTGAGATCAACGTCGAGGGCCGCTGACGAGCGTCGGAGCCGGTAGCAGTCACGACGAGCACGCCTCCGACGACGCGCTCGCGACACTCGCGCACGGCGGTGACCGGCGTGCACTCGAGACGCTGCTCGAACGCCATGCCGACCGCATCCATGCCGTGTGTCGGCGGGCGCTCGTCGATCACGACGATGCGCTCGACGCAACACAGGAAGCCATGATCGCGATCGCGCGCGGCATCGGACACTTCGACGGCCGGTCGGCGTTCACGACGTGGCTCTATCGCGTGGCGACGAACGCTGCGCTCGACGAAGGGCGGCGCAAGTCCCGCCGCCCGTACCCCGTGGATGTCGTGAGCGATTCGCGGGCGGGCGTGCCCGCCGCCGTTTCGCACCAAGACGCGGTCGGCGTTCGCCTCGACGTGGACGCCGCGCTCCGCGAGCTGCCCGAGGAGTTCCGCGTCGCCGTGGTCCTCCGCGACCTGTGCGACCTCGACTACGCGCAAATCGCCGAGATCCTCGACGTGCCTCCCGGCACCGTCCGATCGCGCATCTCACGCGGTCGTGCCGCCCTCTCCCGGATCCTCGGGAACCCGCCCTCTGCCCCCGAACGTCCAAGCGCCGAGACCTCACGATGACCGACGACGATTCCCGCGACGACGCCGGCGACAAATCCCGCGACGAAGGTCGTGACGAAACGTCCCCCGACGAGCGTGACGAGCGCGTCGCGTCGCTGCTCGAGGTTCCGCCGCTCGACGAGGTCACGCGCCGTCGGCTCGTGACACACGCGCTCGCGGGCGGCGACGCGCTGCCGCGATCCGGATCGCGTCGGTTGCTCGTCCCGGCCGTGGCTGCACTCGTGGTGCTGGTTCTCGTGACCGTCGGCGCGCTGGTGCTGGTGACGCGCGACGACGGGGACGGCGGCAGCGCCGCCCGGTCCACCCCCGCATCAGGAGCGCCGCAGGACCGCCGCCCGGCGGGCGAGGCGGCCGGGCCTCCCCCGGCCGGCATCTCCGACCTCGGCGCCCTCGGTGAGCTCGGCGCGACGGCCGACCTCAGGCGGCGGGTAGCAGACGCCCTTCGCGATCCCGCTCCGATCGAGCGGACGACTGCCCCCGTATGCCTCGACCGCGCGCTCACCGGGAGTCCCGCACCCACCGCGTACGGCACCGGTACCCACGGTGGGCGCCCCGTCCTCGTGCTCGTCCTCCCCGCGCGCGCCGAGAGGATGACGGCGGTGCTGCTCGACCAGGAGACGTGCCGGGCCGTCTCGGTGGTCAACATCTTCTGACGCCCCGCTCGGGCCCCGCGGCGGTCAGGAGTCTCGTGTGAGCGGCGCGGGTACGCTCGCCGCGTCTTGACCGGGGGAGAGCAGATGAGCGACTGGACGACCGAGGCCGTCGACAACATCGAGAAGGTCGTGGAGACGGTCCGCGACAGGACCGTCACCCCGGCCCAGAACGTCACGAAGGCGATCGTGTTCGGATTGCTGACGACCTTCTTCCTCGGCACGGCGCTGGCGGTGTTCTCGATCGGGGCGTTTCGGATGGTGGACGTGTACCTGCCAGCCGGTGTCTGGGCCACGTACCTCGTCTTCGGCGGAATCTTCGTGCTCGCCGGCGCGTTCTGCTGGGCGAGGCGCACGCAGCAGGCGTCGCCCGACTGACCCAGGAAGCACATGACCGAAGCACGCGAACTGATCATCGTCGGATCTGGTCCGGCCGGCTTGACCGCGGCCGTCTACGCGGCTCGCGCCGACCTGCGCCCCATCGTGATCGAAGGCCTCGGCGCCGGTGGGCAGCTCATGCTCACGAGCGACGTCGAGAACTACCCCGGCTTCCCCGACGGCATCCTCGGGCCCGAGCTCATGATGAAGTTCCGCGAGCAGGCGGAGCGGTTCGGCGCCGAGTTCGTGACCGCCGACGCCGACCGGGTCGACCTGTCGGCCTCGCCGTTCGGGGCGTGGGTGGGCGACACCGAGTACCGCTCCGAGGCTCTGGTCGTGTCGACCGGGGCGACCGCACGCATGCTCGGGTTGCCCTCGGAGCACGACCTGCTCGGCCACGGCGTCTCGACGTGCGCAACGTGCGACGGCTTCTTCTTCCGTGACCAGGACATCGCGGTCGTGGGCGGCGGCGACAGCGCGATCGAGGAGGCGATCTTCCTGACGAAGTTCGCGACGCGTGTCACGGTGGTGCACCGACGTGACGAGTTGCGGGCGTCGAAGATCATGCAGGACCGCGCTTTCGCCAACCCGAAGATCGACTTCCGGTGGAACGCTGTCGTGACCGACGTCGTCGGCGACGGCAAGGTCGACCTCTTGCGTCTCGAGGACACCGTTACGGACGCGGAGTCCGAGATGAAGGTGGGTGGGCTCTTCGTCGCCATCGGCCACGATCCCAACACCAAGCTGTTCGAGGGCCAGCTCGAGCTGGACGAGAACGGCTACGTCGTGCTTCCCGACGCCGGCTCGACGCGCACGTCGGTCGACGGCGTGTTCGCGGCGGGCGACGTCGCCGACCACGTTTTCCGTCAGGCGGTGACGGCGGCCGGCACCGGGTGCATGGCGGCCATCGAGGCCGAGCGCTGGCTCGAGGCCCGCCGGCACGCCGCGACGGTCTGAACCTCGCCCGATATGGAATGGTGAGGTCACCAGTCAGGTTTCACCTTGATAGATACACTCGACCAACTGCGGCGGAAAGGACTCCTGTGGGCGCCGACCACAACATCGTCCACCTCTCGGACAGCACTTTCGACGAGACCATCGGCGGCTCCGACACGCCGGTCATCGTCGACTTCTGGGCCGAGTGGTGCGGGCCCTGCAAGATGATCGGCCCGACACTGGTGGAGATCGCCACCGAGCAGGAGGGCAAGATCACCATCGCCAAGCTCAACGTCGACGACAACCCGGAGACGGCGATGCGCTTCAACGTCATGAGCATCCCGACACTGCTCGTGTTCAGCGAGGGTGAGCCCGTGAAGCGCCTGGTCGGCGCGAAGGGAAAGGGCCAGCTCCTCCAGGACCTCGCCGAATACATCGCCTGACTCTCCTCTTGCGCCGGCGGTGACGACGACGGAGGCGCTGCAGCGCGGCGAGGTCGGTGAGGGCGTCAGGGACCTTCAGCGGCGTCTCGGCGGCCTCGGCTACGACTGCTCTGCCGACGAACCGGGCGAGTTCGGCCCCGCCACCGAAGCTGCGGTGCGCGCGTTCCAAGAGCGACGCGGCCTGCTCGTCGACGGGCTCTGCGGCCCGTACACGTGGGCGATCCTCGTCGAGAGCGGCTTCACTCTCGGAGATCGCATGCTGTACTTCCGGCAGCCGATGCCGCGCGGCGACGACGTGGCCGAGCTCCAGCGGCGACTCAACGCCCTCGGGTTTCACGCCGGCCGCGAGGACGGCATCCTCGGCGAGGAGACGGCCGCCGGCATCATCGAGTTGCAGCGCAACCTCGCGCTGGCGCCCGACGGCATCTGCGGCCCCGCCACCGTCGCGGCACTGCGCCGAGTGGACACGCTGGCAGCGGGGTCGGTGGCCAGCGTCCGAGAACGTGAGTCGCTCCGCCGCGGGCCACACGGGCTCGCGGGAAAGCGGGTGTTCCTCACCGCGGCGCCCGGGTTCGAAGCGCTCGGCGACGCCGTGTCCCGAGACCTCGCCGAAGCAGGGGCCGGCGCGCTGCTCGACTCCTCGGGCGGCGACGACAGCACGGTCGCTGCGTCGGCCAATCAATTCGGTGCCGCCCTGTTCGTCGCGCTGCGCGCCGGCGCCGGCGCCGATTGCGTGTGCTCCTACTTCTCGACGGGGACGTTCCGCTCCGAAGCCGGATACCGGGTGGCGGCCGCCGTGCAGGAAGAGCTCGCCGGGCTGCTGCCGAGTGACGCCGCTGCGTGCGGCAAGGCGTACTCCATCCTGCGCGAGACGCGCATGGCCGCGGTCGTGTGCGAGCTCGTCGAGCGCGGCGATGTCGGCGGCATGCGCAACGTCGTCGCGCGCACGGGCGACATCAGCCGGGCGATCGTGCGCGGCGTCCGCCGCGGCGTCGAGGAGCCCGCCGACCAGTAACCCGGTTCAGCCCGTCTTCTTGCGGGGGCTGCGGCCCTCGGTCATGGCGCGGTAGATCCGCTCGAGGTCCTCGAGGTCGGCGAAGTCGATCGTGACCTTGCCCTGCTTGCCTCCGATCGAGACCTTCACCCTGGTGTCGAGGTAATCGCCAAGCAGCTCCTCCAGCTCGAGCAGGCCGGGCGGGCGGAGCACACCCGTCGTGGGCGTCGTCGCCGCGCGACCGTCGCCCTTGTCGGGCCCCGCGGAATGCGCCCTGACCGCTTCCTCGACCGCGCGGACGGAAAGGCCCTCCTTGACGGCGCGGCGCGCCAGCTGCTCCTGGAACGCGCGGTCGGGCGTGCCGAGCAGCGCACGGGCGTGGCCTTCCCTGAGCGTGTCGTCCTGGATGAGTTTTTGGATCGCCGGCGGCAGTTGGAGCAGCCGGAGGGTGTTCGTAATCGTCACGCGGCTGCGCCCCACGCGCGCCGCGACCTGCTCGTGCGTGAGCTTGAAGTCCTCGATGAGCTGCTGGTACGCGGCCGCCTCCTCGAGCGCGTTGAGGTCGGCGCGGTGCACGTTCTCCACCAGCGCCTGCTCGAGCGTCGACGCGTCGTCGGTCGAGCGCACGAGCGCCGGAATCGTCTGGAGCCCCACGCGGCGCGCGGCGCGCAAGCGCCGTTCACCCGCGATGAGCTCGAAGCCGTCGTCCGCCGGCCGCACGAGGATCGGCTGCAGCACGCCGACTTCCCGGATGGAATCGGCCAGCGAGGCCAGCGACTCCTCACCGAAGTGCTCGCGCGGCTGGTACCGGTTGGGCTTGACCGCCGCGACTGGTAATTCCTGGTAACCGCCGGCGGCGTTTCCCTCCCCCGCCTCGGGCGGGATGAGGGCGCCGAGCCCCTTACCCAGTCCGCCTTTTCGCGTCACGGCTCACCTCTTTCGCGAGCTCGCGGTACGCCTTGGCACCGCGTGATGTCGAGTCGAAGACAATGATCGGCTGCCCGAACGACGGCGCCTCGGAGAGTCGGACCGTTCGCGGGACAACGGTGCTGTATACGCGCTTGCCGAAGTGCGTGCGCACCTCGTCCACGACCTGGTCGGCGAGGCGGGTGCGGGCGTCGTACATCGTGAGGACGATGCCGCGCACCTCGAGCAGCGGGTTGAGGTTGGATCGCACCAGGCTCACGTTGCGCAACAGTTGCCCCAGGCCCTCGAGCGCGTAGTACTCGCACTGGATAGGAACCAGGACACCGTCGGCCGCGGCGAGCCCGTTGATCGTGAGGAGCCCGAGCGACGGCGGGCAGTCGATGAGCGCGATGTCGTAGTCGTCGCGGATCTCGTCGATGGCACGCCGCAGCTTCAGCTCGCGGCTGAACGCGGGAACGAGCTCGATCTCCGCCCCGGCCAGGTCGATCGTTGCGGGCGCTACGAACAGGTTCTTCAGGCTCGTTGGCTCGATGCAGTCGTCGAGGCCCGTGTTGTTCATGACGACGTCGTAGACCGACGCCTGGATGTCCCGAGAGTTGATGCCCAAGCCGGTGGTCGCGTTGCTCTGCGGGTCGAGGTCGATGACGAGGGTGCGGTACCCCTCCTCGGCGAGCGCAGCCCCCAGGTTCACGGCGGTCGTCGTCTTGCCCACGCCGCCCTTCTGGTTCGCGATCGAGAGCACTGCGGGGAGCAAAAGCGGGCCTGGGTCCTCGGCCGCCTTGGCGAGCAGCTGACGGGACGGAGCGTCGGTGGTGGCGTCGAGGGGCGGCGGGTCGAAGGCGGGAACGTCGCGACCGGCCTCAGCGTCCTCGGAGCCTTGGGCTTCGGCGTCGGGGTTGGCCGTAGGGGCGGCCGGGTCCGCCCGGAGCGACGCCAACGCCCGCCGGCCGCGTCGTCTCATTTCTTCTTCCACGCGACCCATAGCTTGCGGATCCTCTCAACCGTCGGCGTAATTCAATGTAAGCCGACGGGAGAGCGCTCGGTCAAGGGCCTGGCGGCTCTTTTCCCGGGCATGTTTCATGTGCAACAAGCCGCATTCCGGGCGATTCGGACAGAGGGCCGGGCTCCGGCCGAGCTAGGTCCAGCGCGGGCGCTTGGCCGGCACCCCGATCCGGCGGGGCCAGCGATCCGGCGCCGGCTCTGTCAACGTGAGCACCGCGAATCGCGGGCCCTCGCCAGGGCGCCGGCGGTCGGGGCCCTCGAAGCCGAGCTCTGCCAGCCCGTGTGCCGGCCACCGCTCGTCCGTTTTCCACTCGCCTGGCGGCTCGCTCACGACCAGCTGGCCGCCGGGCCGGAGGAACCCCACCGCACATTCCGCTGTCGCTGCCGGCGCCCCAAAGGCTCTCGCCACCACGAGGTCGTAGGCGCCCCGACGGTTCTCCCTCCGGGCCAGCTCCTCCGCCCGGCCGCACGCCACATCGCCGCGGTCGGCCAGGCTCAGCTCGCCGAGCGCCTCCTCGAGAAACGCGCACCGTCGCTGGTGGGAATCGAGCAGGGTGCCGCCGGCCTGCGGCCACGCGAAGAGCAGGGCCAAGCCGGGGACACCGGCGCCGGACCCCAGATCGAGAAATCGCCCGGCGAAGTCACCGCCGACGGCGGCCGCCAGCGCCTCGGCGTGCTCCAGATGGGGATCGAGCGGCCCCGGACCGACGAAGCCTCGAGCGCGAGCGCGCTCCAGATG
>JALZAA010000086.1 GCA_030948625.1 Actinomycetota bacterium | reverse complement strand
ACAAGGGTCGCCGCGTTGACGTCGCCGAGCCGCAACGAGAGGAACGACGCCCACTTCATCCGGAGGAGCAATCCTGTGATCCGTCGTCGCAGGCCCTGCTCGACCTCCGCCATCAGCCGCAGGGATTGCGTCTCGGCCGCGAACCGCACGCCGGCTGACAGCAGGGCGATCGTGACGAACGCGCTCAGGGCCAGCACGCGCAACCCGTTGCCCTCGAACGTCCACGCGCCTATGTGGTACTGCACATCGGCGGCTGAGAGCAGCGGGATGATCGTCGCGAGTGCGAGGCCTTCCAGCAGTGCCGAGAGGCCCACGAGGAAGACGAAACGCAGCGCGCGGCGCCGATGGCCCTCGGCCGCTGCCCAGTACGACCGCACGAGTAGCGCCACCCGTCCCCCCAGACGCAGAGTGCCGGCGCATACTACAGAGATCGCCGCGAATCAGCACAGACCGGACACCCGGATGCCGGGTGGCGCCGGGGGGAGCCCCACCGGTTCAGCGATTGAGGGCAATCTCCCGGTCGGTGTAGCCCGTAGTACTGAGGGCCACTTTGGAGATCGAAAGGACGCGTGATGCGCAGCGGAGCAGGCAGCGGGGGCAGGAAGGTCGCGCGCATGGGCGTCGCGCTCGGTGTGGTCGCGGTCGTGGGACTGGCCGCCTGTGGCGGGTCGAGCTCGAGCTCTTCGAAGAAGTCGACGAGCACGACGAAAGCGCCGGCGGCGGCCGCCGTCGTGAAGACGGCCAACAGCGCGAAGGGCACGATCCTCGTCGACAGCCAGGGCAAGGCGCTGTACACGCTCACCAACGCGGGACAGGCGGTGCCGTGCACGGACGCGTGCTTGGGCGTCTGGCCACCGCTGATGCTGCCGGCCGGCACGACGAAGGCGACCGGAGGCTCGGGGGTCACGGGCTTGGCGACCGTTGCGGCCAACGGAGGCCAGCAGGTCACGGTCAAGGGCTTGCCGCTCTACTACTTCATGGGTGATCAAGGCGCCGGCACGACCAACGGCGACGGCATCAACAGCTTCGGCGGAGTGTGGAACGTCGTGCAGGCCAGCGGCGGCGGAGGCTCGTCGCCGAGCACCACCCCGGCCACGACCTCGGGCGGTGGCTCCGGCTACTGACCCGGCACGCAATCCCGGAGACCGCCCTCTGCCTGGATCGCGGGTTCGAACGCGCTCGACTCCTCCACCGATCGTTCGGGGTGACCGCACACGGTTGCCCCGAGCGGTCAAGCTGGTGTCGGTCCGGCCCTCCGTGCCAGATCCGACGCTGAGCGACCGAAAGCAACGCGATGATCGAGGTGCGCGAGCTCACCAAGCGGTATGGCAGCACGGTCGCGGTCGATGGTCTGTCGTTCGACGTCCGGCCGGGGCGGGTCACCGGGTTCCTGGGACCGAACGGCGCGGGCAAGAGCACGACGATGCGCGTGATCGTGGGGCTCGACTCGCCGACGAGCGGCGCGGCGACCATCAACGGATCTCCGTATAGGCAGCGTCGTTTCCCACTCCACGAGGTGGGCGCGCTGTTGGACGCGCAGGCGCTGCCCCCTGGTCGGAGCGCCGCTCATCACCTGTTGTCGATAGCGCAGAGCAACCGCATCGGTCCCCGCCGCGTCCAGGACGTGCTCGAGCTGGTGGGGCTCAGCGACGTGGCGGGCCGAAGAGTCGGTCCCTTCTCGTTGGGGATGAAGCAACGTCTCGGCATCGCAGCGGTTCTCCTGGGCGACCCCGAGGTGTTGCTCTTCGACGAGCCGGTGACCGGTCTCGACCCCGAGGGCATCGTCTGGATCCGCAACCTCTTCCATAGGCTCGCCGACGAGGGCCGCACGGTGTTCGTCTCGAGCCATCTCATGAGCGAGATGGCGCAGACCGCGCGGTATCTCGTCGTGATCGGACGCGGGAAGCTGATTGCCGAAGGCAGTCTCGACGAGATCCTGGCCACGGCGGGTTCGACCGTGCGGGTGGGCTCCCCTCGAGCGGAAGACCTCGTTCGTGTCCTCACGAGCGAGGGCGCGACGGTTCGTACGGATGACGGCGCGCTGTCGGTGAGTGGTCTGGACGCGGCACGGATCGGCGACCTCGCCGCGCAGCACCAGATAGCTCTTCACGAGCTCACGCCGCAACGAGCCTCCTTGGAGGAGGTGTTCTTCGACCTCACGAAGGAGAGCGTCGACTACCGCGCCGAGCGCGAAGACCAAAGCACGCACGCCGAGGTCAAGGCGTGAGCACGGCCGCGCCCCCGCTGGCGGACGCGCAGCGACCGGACACCGGGCCGCAAGCTCGTCATGCTCCGCGGGCCTTGCTGCTTCCTGCGGTGATGAGGTCGGAGTGGACGAAGCTCCGGTCGGTCCGTTCGACAGTCTGGTTGTTGTTCGCCACCTTCGGCATCGCCGTCGGTTTCGGACTTCTTCTCTCGTTCGCCTACGTCGCCCGGTACGACCGTCTGAGCATCAACGAGCGCTTGACCTTCGATCCCACCGCGCACAGCCTGCGTGGTCTGTTCCTCGCCCAGATCGCGATCGGCGTTCTGGGAGTCTTGATCGTCAGCTCCGAGTACGCGACCGGGCTGATTCGGACGACGATGACCGCGGTCCCGCAGCGCCGGACCGTGCTCGCCGCCAAAGCCCTCGTGTTCGGCGCCGCCGCCCTGGTGGTCGACATGGCCGCGGTGTTCGCGGCCTTCCTGGGAGGCCAGGCCGTCC